>NZ_JBHZAN010000004.1:171627-278556 GCF_042754285.1 Streptomyces sp. NPDC059224 | reverse complement strand
ACACCCACCACCGGGACCCGCACCGCCGACCCACCCCCAACCCCCCCGGGCCCCCCGGGGCCCCGCCCCCCCCCCCCCCACGGCCGACATCGGTCCGCGCCGGACGAGCCGGGCGGGGATTCTCCGTGGCACTCACACGCACCCGGACGGGTGCGGTCCGCCGTACGTGCTCAGGCGGACGCGAGGACGGGCAGGAGACGCAGGGCGTTCCCGCGGTTGATCTCACCGCGCTCCCGGTCGCCGAGGGCGGGATCCGCGTCCAGGGCGGGAGTTGTCACATCGGCGACCACCTGGGCGGCGGTCGGCGGCCAGTCGGTGCCGTAGAGGATGCGGGAGGAGCCCGCGGCGGCCAGCAGCGTGGGGGTGGCCGACGGGGACATGGGCGCGGCGGTGTCGTAGTAGAAGCGGTGGAGGTAGTCGCGGACGCGGCCGGGATCGACGGCGGGCACGAGCTGGCGCCCGAAGACCTCGATCCGGCTCGCGATGTAGGGGAGGTACCCGCCGCCGTGCGGGAGGATGAACGTGAGCCGGGGGAAACGGTCCAGAGTGCCGTTCATGATCAGGCTCAGTGCGGCGTAGGTCGTGTCCATCAGGAAGTCGCACACGAACGGCGGTACACCCTCGGGGGCGCCGGACGTGTTCACCTGCATGGGGTGCGTGCTGATCACAGCGGCGCGTTCGTCGAGCTCCGCCATGATCGGGTCGAGCTTGGGATCGCCCAGGAACGTGCCGCCCGTGCTGGTGCGCGCGCTGACGCCCACCGCGCCGAGCTGGTCCATCCCATGGGAGACGGACCAGCGGGAGAGTTCGGCGTCGTCGAGGAAGACGGGCGTGAAGAAGGCGAAGCGGCCGGAGTGCCGGACCGTCAGGTCGCCCACGGCATCGAGGGCGACACGCGTGCTCTCCTTGCGCGTCGCCGCGTCCTGGAAGCGTCCCAGCATGGCGACGGTGAGGATGCTGGTGCGCGTGCCGGTCAGGTCCATCAGGTCCAGGGCGGCGGCCTCGTCCCAACGGCTCCACGGCGGCAGGCTGGCGCGGTCCGCGAACCCGTTCTTCTCGGCCCACCGCACCCATTCGGGGGCGGTGTAGTGGTGGTGGACGTCCACCCGTTCGTGCCGGGCGTCGTCGGCGCTCAGCGCGGTGCGCAGGCCTATGTCGCCCGGAGCCTGCGGGTCGGTGGTGTCGGCGGATTGAGGCATGGAAGGGCTCCCTGTGGTGGAACGGTGCGAGGGCCTCGCGGAGCGGGATCAGTGGCTGAGGAGGTCTTGCAGAACGTGCGTCAGCTCGTCCTCGGGGTTCGCGGGAAGGCCGCCGGAGCGCCAGGCGACCATGCCGTCGGGGCGCACGAGCACCGCGCCCTGCGGGGTGACGCCGTGCGTGGCGGCCCAGTCCTCGACACCGGCGGCCAGGGCGGGCGAGGTGTCGAGGTCGAAGTCCGGGCCGGCGCCGGCCCGGTAGGACACCAGGGGCACGCCGATCCTGGCCGCCGCGGCGTGGGCGGCCGACGGCCACGGGCCGTCCGTGACGCCGCAGAGCAGGACGAAGGACTGCTCGTACAGGTCGACGGTCGACTTGGTCTGACCGTTGTGGACGACGGCCATGTGCGGGGCCCGGGTGCCGGGGTCCGCCTGCAGGCGAAGCTCCTGCGGAATGGTCGGCGCGTCGGTGTCGGCGCCGGACACCGCCGTGGAGACGTAGCGGTAGCCGAGGGACACGGTCATCAGGTCCGTGCTCTGGCCCCCGCCCTGCGCGGCGGCGTAGCCGGGGTGCTGCTCGCGTGCCGCCTGCTCGATGGCCCGGGCACTGGTGGCCAGGGCGACCGGGCGCCGTTCCTTCTCGTAGGTGTCCAGCAGCCCCTCACCCGCCCAGCCGCGCAGTACGGCCGTGATCTTCCAGGCGAGGTTGTGCGCGTCCTGGATGCCCGTGTTGGATCCGAAGGCGCCGGTGGGGGGCATCTCGTGGGCCGAGTCCCCGATGAGGAAGACGCGTCCCTGCCGGTAGCGGTCGGCGACCCGGTCCGCCGCGTGCCACGGAGCGCGTCCGGTGACCTCGACGTCCAGGTCCCGTACGCCGGCGGCGGCCCGGATGTGGTCGGCGATGCGCGTGTCGGTGAAGGACTCGAGCGTCTGGCCGCGCTCGGGGAACCACGGGACGTGGAAGACCCACTTCTCCTCGTTGTCGACGGGCAGCAGGACCCCTTCGCCCTCGGTTCCGTTCAGATAGCACACGAGGAACCGCTGGTCCCCCACCACCTGACGCAGGAGCTTGCTGCGGAAGGTGACGCTCACGTTGTGGAACAGGTCGCCGCCACCGCTCTGCCCGATACCCAGCCGCTCGCGCACGGGGCTGCGCGGCCCGTCGGCCGCCAGGAGGTAGGCGGTACGCATCGAGTAGGTCCGGCCGCTCTCCCGCTCGCGCAGTTCGCACGTCACGCCGTCCTGGTCCTCGGTGAAGGAGATCAGCTCCGTACCGAAGCGAACGTCCCCGCCCAGTGCGCGGGCGTGGGTCAGCAGGACCGGCTCCAGGTCGTTCTGGCTGCACGCGCACCGCCGGGTGGAGCACACGTTCGTCTCGGGGGCCTGGCCGGTCAGACGGGCCGAGAGCCATCTGCTGTCACCGCCCGACAGCTTGTCCGTCTGCATGATGCCGTGGTTGCCGGACAGGACGGCCGCGGCCTTCCTGATGTCCGGTTCCAGCCCGGCGGTGCGGAACACCTCCATCGTCCGCATGTTGTTCCCCCGGCCCCGGGGATGTTCGGAAGTGGCGGCCCGGCGCTCGGCGACCATGTGGCTGACGCCCAGCCTCCCCAGGAACACCGACGCGGACAGTCCGACCAGCGAACCGCCCACGATCAATACCGGCACCATTTCGTTGTCGCGCGTTTCCACAGCCCGTTCTCCTCCAGTGGCCCAGCGGTAGTTCGGGCAGCGATACGCATTCATGGCGGCCCTGGATCCGAACCTGACACAGGTGCCCGGGGTCGGCAATCGAGCATTCCCCCGGACGGCACACTCCGCTTTTCCGATTCCCTGCCGTTCCGACGTCACAGGTCCGCGTCAGGGTGAATCGAGTTTTCTCTGTCCGGTAGGCGTCAATGGATTCCACGCTTGAGCCGACCTGTGCCACCGTGGGAAGAGAAGAGGGCCGTCGATGACTCAGATGCAGGAACAGGAGACCGCGGACGAGACAGCCCGGGCGGTGGACGCGGCCTCCCGTGGCTGCCCGGAGTACCGGGCCAACCCGCACCCCCTCTACCGGCACCTGCGGGAGAACGCGCCGGTCTGCCGCATCACCCCGCCCCACGGTGTGCACTCGTACCTGATCACCCGGTTCGAGGACGCGAAGGCCGCCCTTGCCGATCCCCGGATCAGCAAGGACATGTACGCCGCGATCGACGCCTACCGGTCCATCTTCGGCGACTCCTCCATCGCCCTCGACGACAACATGCTGTTCGCCGACCCGCCGAAGCACACGCGGCTGCGCCGGATCGTCAGCCGCGCCTTCGTGCCCCGCCGAATCGAGGCGCTGCGCCCACGGGTCCAGGAGATCACCGACACGCTGCTCGACAACTGCTCCACCCTGCAGCCCGTCGATCTGCTGTCGGCCTTCGCCTTCCCGCTGCCCCTGCAGGTGATCTGCGAGCTCATCGGCGTTCCCGAGGAGGAGCGGCCGGAGGTCCAGCAGTGGTGCAGTGTCGTGGCGCGGACCGGTTTCAGCAAGAAGGACAAGGATCGCCTCGCCGAGGCGGAGAACACCCTCCGGGAGTACTTCGAGGTCCTGATCGCCCGTAAGCGCAAGGACCCCGAGGACGACCTGCTCAGCGTCCTCATCCAGACGAAGGACGAGCAGGAGTCGCTGACCGACGGCGAGTTGCTGTCCACGCTGTGGGTGCTGCTGTTCGCGGGCCACAAGACGACCGCCTACCTCATCGGCAACGCCGTCTACACGCTGCTCACCCACCCCGAGCAGCTCAGGCAGGTGATCGCCTCACCCGACCTCCTCCCGAACGCGATCGAGGAGATCATCCGCTTCGAAGGCTCGGTCGAGAACGCGACCTTCCGCCACGCCCTCGAGGACATCACCATCGCGGGGACGCTCATTCCCAAGGGTTCGCTGGTACAGATCGCGGTCACCTCGGCCAACCGGGACCCCGCCGTGTTCGAGAACCCCGACACCTTCGACATCACCCGGCCGGGCGTACAGAGCAAACACCTGGCCTTCGGTACGGGACCGCACTTCTGCCTCGGTGCACCGCTGGCGAGGATGGAGATGCAGATCGCCCTGACCTCGCTCTTCCGCCGCTTCCCGGATCTCTCCCTGGCGCTGCCGGCGGAGGAGGCCAAGTGGCTCACCGTGCCCTTCCCCGCCTTCCGCGGCCTGACCGAACTCTCCGTCGTCCTGGACCCCTCCAAGATCCTGGACGACTGGGCCTCCGGGATGGTCGACATCGCGTGACCTCACGGGCGCAGCCCGCGGCCCCGGCGAAGTGCGCTGCCGTACGACCGGTGCGCCTCACCGGGGTCCAGACCACCCCCAGCCGGAGCATCCGGGCACCGCGCCCACGGCCGTCCTGCACTCCGCCCCATGGGGATCGTGACCGCGAACGTCGCTGAGGACGTGGCTTCGCAGGGCACTTCAGCGGAGCCTGCGGGCGTCACGGTGGACATCGCCCGCGAGATCTGCCGCCGTCCGGGAGCACCGGTGGAGCTCGTCTGCTTCGATGCCGCGCGAAAGCCGTCCGCCCCATGGCATCGAACCGGGCGGATCTGTGTTTCCTCCCGGTCGAACCGGCACGGGAGGCGGAGGTCGCCTTCACCGCGCCCCACGTGGTGATCTCTGTCTGAGCCGAACTCTTCGGCACGCGGCCGTGGTACGTGGTGAGGAGGGCGTGGATGTCTTCCGGGCGCGGGGCCTGGAGGCCGCGGCAGGGATCCGCCAGCCGATGACGGCGTTCGTCGCGGAACATGCGGACCGGGTCCGGCTGATCGTGGACCGGTTCAAGGAGACCAGGCAGGCCGTCGGGGCTCCGCGGAAGTGCGCACCCGAGACCGTACGTTTCCTGCGCGCAGTGCTCGAGGAACTGAAGCCGGAGGGCTTTGTGGCCGACGCCCTTCGGCGTTCACACCAGTCTTCGACGCGCGTCGCGCCGCCCGCGTAGCGCCGTCGGACAGGTCCGGCCCGGTCGGAGGCGGCGGCCGGCCGCTGGCGGACACGCCTGTGGAACGAGGCGGAACGGAATGGAACGCCCAGGAGGAGACGGGGTCGGACCTCTCCTGGGAGACATGGCGTGGGTATCTCGCGAAGAACGCTACTGACGACGACCGGAGTGGCCGTGGTGGCGGCGGCCATCGACGCGGGCGGTTTTGGTGCGGCCGCCGAGGCCGCGAGTGCGGTCGGCACCGGCAAGGCGGCGGCCGCCTCCGCGGCGGACGTACGGGTGGTGACCACGTGGGACCAGACGGTGCAGCGGGCGAGTTACGCCCAGGGCGCCGGCTACCAGCGGATCGTCGCGGGGCCGGGGGAGCCGCACACCATCCGCACCGACCTCTGGAACCGTTTCGGCCCGCCGACGCTGGCGCTGGCGGCGTTTGCGCAGATGACCGACCTGCACATCGTGGACGACCAGTCGCCGGCCCGCCTGGAGTTCATGGACCGCTACGCCGACGCCGGTGCCCCGCACTACGGCTCGTACCCCACCGATTCGGCCTACCGCGGCCATGAGTTCCTCTCGACCCAGGTCGTCGACGCGATGTGCCAGGCCATCGCCGGGATCGGCAAGGGCCCGCGGAGCAGGAAGCCCCTGCAGTTCACCATCGTCACCGGCGACGCGATCGACAACTGCCAGCACAACGAGAACCGCTGGTACATCGACCTGCTGGACGGCGGCCAGACCATCGTCCCGGACTCCGGACAGATCGGCCTGGACCAGAGCTTCGCCGGCGGCGCCCTGACCGGCGGCGGCACCGCGGACAACCACTACTACTACCCGTCGGTGCCCCCGCAGCAGGTGCCGGGCAACCAGTACACCGGCACGTCAGGGCTCGGATTCCCTTACGTTCCGGGCCTGCTGGACGCGAGCGGAGTGGTGGGCGCGGCCCGTCGTCCGTTCGTCTCCCACGGCCTGGGCATGCCCTGGTACGCGGCGTACGGCAACCACGACGGCCTGTGGCAGGGCAACGAACCCATCGACAACAACCTCGTCGACGTGCGGGGCATGACGGTCGGATCGTCCAAGACCACGGGCACCTCCGCCGACCTGCCCGACAACTACAGCGACCTCGGCACCTTCGGCAAGCTGATGGTCGCCTGGGACCTGGAGGGGACCCGGGTCGCCGCGGACCCCAACCGGCGGCTGCTCACCCGCAAGGCGTTCATCCAGGACCACTTCAACACCGCCGGACTGCCGGTCGGCCACGGCTTCCAGGGCGTCGGGGTCGACAAGGCCTACTACGCCATTCCGTCCGGCTCCGGCGACCTCGTCCGCTACATCACCCTGGACTCCACCAACACCAACACCGACGGGTTCGGCTCCGGTGCCGCGGGCGGGTCGATCGACACCGATCAGCTCAACTGGCTGGAACAGCAGCTCAGGGCCAACAGCTCCCGGTACGTGGACACCGACAACCACATCGTCACGCAGAGCGGTGTGCAGGACAAGATGTACGTCCTGTTCTGCCACCACACGCTCAACACCATGGACAACCTCGACGACGGCATCTTCGGGGGCATCTTCGGGGACCGGCACACCGGCGACGAACTCAAGTCGCTGCTGCTGCGCTACCCGAACGTGATCGCCATGGTCAACGGTCACACCCACGCCAACAAGATCGTCCCCCATCCGGCACCCGCCTCCAGCCCGATATCCGGCGGCTTCTGGGAGATCTCCACCGCATCCCACATCGACTGGCCGATCCAGAGCCGCATCATCGAGATCATGGCGAGCCCGGACGCGCAGAACGCGGGTGAGTTCGGCTCCTCCGCCGGTCCCGCCACCCTCTCGATCTTCACCACCATGGTCGATCCCGCCGCACCCCTCTCCTTCGGCGGCGACACCAGCACCCCCGCGCAACTCGCCTCCCTGGCACGGGAGCTGGCCACCAACGACCCCCAGGAGGTGAGCCACGGCATCACCAACCGCATGGGCGTCGACCAGGACCGCAACACCCAACTCCTGCTGCCGGCCCCCTTCCCGCTGCACGCGCCGCTCCCGTTCGGCTCCCCGATCGCCACGGCCCGCAACAAGGACGGGCGGCTGGAGCTGTTCGGCACGGACGCACAGGGCGATCTGTGGACCACCAGCCAGCAGACCGTCGGCGGCACCCTCCAGCCCTGGACGAAGCTCGCGACCGGTCCGGGGTGGCGCTGCGTCACTGCCGGCACCCACCAGGACGGCCGGGTCGAGGTGTTCGCCATCGACCAGAACGGCTTCGTGAACCGTCGCGCGCAGACCGGCGTGGGCAGCGCCACCTACACGGCGGCCCAGTCGTTCGACTCCGCCTTCACCTCGGTGAGCGCCGCCCAGGACCAGTGGGGCGGCATGCAGGTCTACGCGACCCGCAACGACAACACCATCCGCCACCGCTGGCAGGACTTCCTCAACGACGACACCCCCTCCAACGGCTGGTTCACGCCCTGGACCCAGCTCGGCGGCACCGCGATCCAGCTCGCCGTCGAGACCGGCTCCGACGGACGCGCCGTGCTGGTCGCGATCAAGGAGGACGGCCTCCTCATCCAGCGCAGGATGAACGTCGCCAACGCGCAGACGGAGAGCGAATGGGGCGGGGTGTTCCCGGTCGACGGCATCCTCGACTCCATCGACATGGCCCGCAACCTCGACGGTCGCCTGGCGATCTTCGGCACCAATCCCGACGGGATGCTCTGGCGCCGCTTCGAGACCGCCCCCGCCGCCGGCACCTGGCAGTCCTGGGCCCGGATCTCCACCCAGTACGGCGGCACCACGCTGCGGATGCGTCACGTCGCCGCCGAGCGCAACGGGGCCGGGAAGATCGAGCTGTTCGCCGTCGACGACACGGGCACGCTCTACCACTGCGCGCAGACCGACCCCAGCAGCACCGGCTGGTCGGCCTGGGAGTCCTGCCAGTTCCAGCTGCGTGCCACGCACAGCATCATCGGCCTGTGACCGGCCCGGCGACACCTGAACCGTCCCGCTCGTCCGCCTGAACGCGGGTGGCGGCGCCGCCCAGCGGCAGGGCCGCCACCCGCGCGGGTTACCGCGAAGGAATCGACATGGCAATCTCCCGACGCAGGATCCTGACCGCCGCCGGTGTGGCCGTGGTGGCCGCGGCCATCGACGTCGGCGGTCTGCGCGCCGTCGCCCGTGCCGTATCGCCGCCCCTGGGCACCGGCACCGCGTTCGGCCTCACCACCCTGGACCAGACCGTGCAGGTCGGCCCCGATCTGGGCCTGGGATACCACGGCGTGGTCAGCGGGCCCGGCGAACCGCACATCGTCCGGAACGACTTCACCCTCACCACCTCGCCGCAGGTCACCCGGTCCCTGATCGCCTTCGCCCAGATGTCCGACCTGCACATCGTCGACGACCAGTCGCCGCTGCGGGTCGAGTGCCTGGACCGGCTCGCGGACTACGGACCTCCGCACTACAACTCGTACCCGACCGAATCGGCCTACCGAGCACATGAGTTCCTCTCGACGCAGACGACCGACGCGATGTGCCGCGCCGTCCGGCAGGTCCTGCGCGGCCCGCGAACGAGCGCGCCGCTGGCCTTCACCGTGGTCACGGGCGACGCAGTCGACAACTGCCAGTACAACGAGTCGCGTTGGTACATCGATCTGCTCGACGGCAATACGGTGCGCCCGGACTCCGGTGACCTCACCAAGGACGAGAGCATGTCCGGCGGCCAGTTCGGGACGGAGACCCACTACTGGCATCCCGAAGCACGGCAGACTCCGCCCGACAACAACGCCCAGCACGGCTTTCCCGTCGTGAGCGGCCTGCTGAACGCCGCCCGCAGACCGTTCACGGCGACCGGGCTGGGCATGCCCTGGTACGCCGCCTACGGCAACCACGACGCGCTCGTCCAGGGCAACGTCCCGATCGACTTCCTCCCCTTCGACCCGCTCAAGAGCGTCGCCACCGGCTCCACCAAACTCACGGAGGTCGAAGGCGTCCCGGACGTGTTCGACAACACCGCGACGTACTATCTGGACCTGCTGGAGGATGTACTGACGGGCGAGTTCACCCTCCGGACCGCGCACGTGACGCCGGACCCGTCCCGGCGGCTGCTCGCCCGGAGCGATTTCATCGCGGAGCACTTCAACACCACCGGTGTCCCGCGCGGTCACGGCTTCACCTCCGGCAGCGACAGGGGCTACTACGCGATTCCCTCGGGGACCGGCGACGTACTCCAGTTCCTGGTGCTGGACACGACCAACACCAGCGGCGGTGCCGACGGCGCCATCGACACGGACCAGTGGAACTGGCTGAACGCCCAGCTCAAGGCGAACAGTTCACGCTACGAACTCGACGACTCCGACGGCACCAGGGCCAGGACGGTGGTCACCCAGCCCGGCGTGACCGACAAACTCATCGTCATCTGCTGCCATCACACGCTCGACTCCATGGACAACACGGACAGCGGTTCTCCCTACGGCGGCACGGAACTCCGCGAGCTGCTGCTGCGCTTCCCGAACGTGATCCTCATGGTCGACGGCCACACCCACACCAACAACATCTCGGCCCACAAGACCTCCTGGCCGTCCGCCCTCGGCAACGGCTTCTGGGAGGTGAACACGGCGTCGCACATCGACTGGCCCATCCAGAGCCGGATCTTCGAGATCGCCGAGGGCGGCGGCCTCCTGTCGATCTTCACGACCATGGTGGACTCCGACGCACCGCTGTCGTGCAACGGGGACACCAGCACCCCCGCCGCGCTGGCCTCGCTGGGACGCGAGCTGGCGGCCAACGACCTCCAGGCGGTGGCGGCCGGCATCGGCAAGCGCCGTGGAACGGCCGACGCCCGCAACACACAGCTGCTCCTTCCCGCTCCCTTCTCCCTGCCCGCCGGCCGCGGTACCCCGCTTCCGAGCGCGGGCTGGCCGGTGGTTCAGCAGGGGGCGGGCGGTGAGCGGGTCAGGACCGCGCAGCACCTGCTCAACGCCCGGGGAGCCGCGCTGAGCGTGGACGGCGCATTCGGACCCTCCACCGGCAGCGCGGTGCGGTCCTTCCAGTCCAGCCGCGGTCTGCCCGCCGACGGGATCATCGGCGCCGCGACCTGGCGGGCCCTGGCCGTCGCCGTGCAGCAGGGCGGCAGCGGGCCCGCGGTGACCGCGTTGCAGCGCCAGCTCAACGCCCACGGGGCCGCGCTGAGCGTGGACGGCGCCTTCGGTCCGTCCACGGGGAGCGCGGTGCAGGCCTTCCAGTCCGCCCACGGCCTGCCGGCGGACGGGGTCGTCGCGTCCACGACCTGGCAGACGCTGACCGCACTGTGACGCGGACCGCCCGCGGACTGCCGGCCGGCCGGGTACGTGCGCCACCACCGTCGGGCCCGAGGGATTCTCCATCCGGTCCTGGACGTACGTCACGTCGGCCAGTAGGAGCACCGTGAGCCGGTGTGCACGGTATGGCCGAGGTGCTCGCCGATCAACGGATCAGCATCCGTGATCCGTTGCAGCGCGCGGCGGATCGCCTTGCCCACGGCGATCCGCGCACGTTCGTCGCTCCGCGGCTGCAGGCCGGCCACCTCGGAACGCGGCCCTGTCAGGCGACGCCGGTACTCGTCCACCGCCACCCGGTCCGGCGCCGGCTGCTGCGCCAGGGCACTTCTCCCGGCGGCACCGTCGAGCAGGGACAGCCCCGCCACCAGGTCGACGGCCCGGATCTCCTGACGCGGGTTGGCGACGAGCACCGCGAGATGGAACATGCCGATGCTGTGCTCGACGAGCAGACTCCTCCGGCCCAGACCGATGCGCCACTTCCGGCCCTGGCGGACACATGTCGCCTCCGCCTGCGGCGGCTCTTTGTCCGGATCGCCGGGCCGCCCGGCGTCCCGCAGCGCCGCGTCCTCCTCCGCGGCGGCGGCCAGCTCGCGCCGGGCGGCGGTGTCGTCGTCCGGCAGGGCCCGGCGGGTGAGGGCCTGCGCGAGCATCTGCCGGGAGGCCGTGACCGCGGGCCAGTGCGCCAGCGCGAGGTTGTGCCGCACGGCCGCCCGGAAGTGCTCGACGGCCCTGTCCGGATCTCCCGTGGTCAACGAAGCGACCCCGAGAGCGTGCTGCACCGAGCCGAGACAGGTGACGGCGAGGCTGCCCATCATGGGCAGGTGACCGAACGGGCTCAGCAGGTCGTACGCGCGCGCCGCCGCCTCCCCGTCGTCGAGCAGGTACGCGGCCTGCACGATGCCGTTCATGGTGACCAGCCAGGTGCTCGAACGCGGCAGACCGGCAAGGTCGCGGCCGCACAGCGTGGCCAGCGCGCCGACCGCCGTGCGCCGGTCCCCGGCCACCGCCGCCACCACCGCGAGTGCGGCCAGGGCATGGTTGTCCACCGGGCTGAGCTCGGGGGAGTGCACCAGACCCCCGAGGAGCGGCAGCAGTTCGTGGACGCGCCCCTGATACCACCGGATGGTGAGCAGTTGCCCCTCCAGCCAGACCGTGGCGTCGACGTCACCTGCGGCCGCCCCGCGCTCGGCACACGCACGTGCCAGTGTCTCGGCCTGGTCGAGGCGGCCCGCCCGGATGGCGAGCATCACCTCGATCGCGCTCACCACGAAACCGACCGCGAGGTGATCCCGCTCGGCCAGCAGGTCCCGCAATTCGGCCAGGCGGCGCTCGGCGTGCGGATCGCCGTCGAGGAACAGGTCCACCGTCTGCCAGAGGAGGCCCATCAGCAGGTCGCTGCGGCGTGCGGTGCGGAAGCTCTCCGCGACGAGATCGACCGACAGCCTTCGGCGTAAGACCCCGTGGTCCGGGCCCAGCACGCAGTGATGAGCGAGGCTGAGGGCCTCGGCCCGCGCCACCGGGTCGGCCGACAGTCTGACCTCGTCGAGCAGGGCGAGTACCGCTGCGTGCTCACCGGCCCGGTAGTCGGTCTCCCCGGCGAGCCTGACCCGCAGCCGCAGGGCGAGCGGGGAGTCCGGGGCGAGGAGCGACAACGCGTGACGCAGCCGTGACCGCAGCAGCGCGGAACCCGCGACAGTGCGGTGTTCGTGGACCCAGAGACCGCCGAAGCCGACCGCCGCGACGGCCATCGCCTCGGCGTCACCGGTGGATTCGGCGATCCGGTAGGCCGTGTCGAACCGCTGCCGGCCGGTCCGCAGGTCACCCTCGACGACGAGGGCGCGGGTGGCTGCCGCGAGCAGCCTCTCAGGGCTGCTCGCCGGTTCGGGGCCGAGTCCCGTCGCGCCCGGACCGTCCTTGGCCGGTGCGTCCATCCCCGTCATGGCTCCACTTCGCTCCCCGCCCGGCCGCGCCGCGCCGCGCCGCGCCAGATTCTGCCTCATCAGCCACCGCACGTTCCTGAGCGGGAGGGTAAATCGTCGGGACGGAGGTGGGGGCGACGGGAACCGGCCCCATCACCCGCACCCGCAGCAGCTCAATACACTCCCACGATGGACAACATACGGTGCACCCAGTGCGGTGCGGTGGGGCTGGAGCCGGGCTTCGTCGAGGACTCCGGACAGGGGTCTCCCGGATTCGCGCGGTGGATCGCGGGCCCCCTTCGGCGAGGCCCGCTCGGCGGCGCCAGAAGGATGGGCCGACCACGCCGGCAGATCGATGCCTGTCGTTGCCCCACCTGCGCACACCTGGAGCTGTTCGCCGCCCAGCGGGACTGACGGCCCCTGCGGAGAGCGTGGGTCGCAACTCCTCGTCCAGCGACCGCTGTTGACGGGCCACCCCGTCCGACACCCGCACCGGTGGGGTGTGCCGCCGGGCAACCGGCACCTCTGGGCTCTTCGCCACGCCCGCATCCACCACTGAGAAACACCGGCGTTGCCCCGTCAGAAGCACGTGGCCCTCGGAGCGGATCCGCTCCGAGCACGCCCATGCCGAGCAAGCGCGGTGGCGGCCCCTCCAGCGATGCATCGGACGGTCGGGGACCGGGCCGGCGATCGCTCGGTCGTGCACCACGCCGTGGTCGTCATTCGGGCCAGTACGAGCACCGCACCCCGGTGTGCACCGCGTGCCGCAGGTGTTCACCGATGACCGGATCGGCCGCCGAGATCCGGTCCAGCGCCCGGCGGACGGCCTTGCTCACCGCGACCCGGGAGCGCTCCTCGCCCTCGGTGAAGCGGCGGGCGCGTCCCCCCAGGCCCGTGGCACCCGCCAACTGGTTCATCAGCCAGTCGTGTTCGGCCTGGGCCGCGGCGGCGCGCTCCTGGTCGTCGGCCGCCTTGAGTTCATCCAGTTCGGTACGCAGCCGAGCCAGACGGTTGCGGTACTCCTGCGTCGCCACCCGGTCCAGTACCGGCTGCCCGGACAGGGCCGTGTGCTCGGCGGTCCCGTTGAGCGCGGCCGGCCCCGCCACGAGGTCGACGGCCCGGATCTCCTGGCGCGGGTTGGCCATCAGGACCACCAGATGGAGCATCCCCACGCTGTGCTGCACCAGGACGCTGCGCCCGCCGAAGTCGATCCGCCATTTGCGGCCCACCCGGGTACAGAACGCCTCGGGCCGCCGGCGCCCGTCCTCGCCTCGCGGACCCGCGCCCTCACGCCCGTCGATCCCCGACGGTGCCGGCGCGGCCTCCTCGGCGGTCACCGCGAACTCCTCGCGGACGGCGTCGGCCTCGGCCTGCCGGCCGGCCCGGTCGAGCGTCTTTGCGAGCCGGTCCCGGGAGGCCGTCGCCGCGGGCCAGTGCGCGAGGGCGAGATTCTGCCGTACGGCGTCCCGCAGATGGGTCACGGCCCGGTCGACGTCTCCCATGGTCAACGCGGCGACGCCGAGCGCGTGGTGGGCCGATCCGAAGCAGGCGATGGCGAGACTGCCCACCATCGGCAGGTGCCCGTACGGACTCAGCAACTCGTAGACCCGCGCCGCCGTGTGGGCGTCGTCGAGGAGGTAGGCGGCCTCCGCGACACCGTGCATCGTCACCATCCAACTGCTCGACCTCGGCAGGTCGCCGAGGTCACGGCCGCACAGCGTGGCCAGCGCGCTGACCGCCTTCCGCCGGTCCCCGGCCGTCACCGCGGCCACCGCCAGTGCCGCCTGGGCGTGATCGTCCACGGCGCTCAACGTGGGGGAGTTGACCACCTCGCTGAGCAGCGGCACCAGTTCGACCACCCGGCCCTGGTACCAGCGGATGGTCACCAGCTGCGCGGCATGCCACACCGTGGTGTTGACATCTCCGGAGGCCGCCCCGCGCTCGGCACACGCACGTGCCAGTGTCTCGGCGTGGTCGAGGCGGCCGGCGCGGACCGCGAGCATGACCTCCATCGCGCTCACGACGAAGCCCACCGCGAGATGGTCCCGCTCGGCGAGCAGGCCGCGCAGTTCCGCGAGGCAGCGTTCCGCGTGCGGGTCACCCTCCAGGAACATGTCGACGGTCTGCCACAGCAGGCCCATCAGCAGATCGCTGCGGCGGGAGGTACGGAAGCTCTCCGCGACCAGTTCGGCGGCCAGTTCCCGGCGAAGCGCGCCGTGCTCCGGCCCGAGCAGACAGTGATGGGTCAGGCTCAGGGCCTCCGCACGCGCCATCGGGTTCGGCCGCGACCTCGCCTGCTTGAGCAGTGTCAGTACCGCCGTGTTGTCGCTGCTGCGGTAGTCGCCCTCCCCGGCCAGCCGGATCCGCAGCCGCAGCGCCAGGGAGGACCGCGGATCCAGCAGCTCCAGGGCCCGGCGTAGCTGCGATTCCAGGAGTACCGAGCCGGCGACCGTGCGGTGCTCGTGCACCCACAGGCCGCCGAAGCCGAGTGCGGCCACCGCCATGGCCCGTTCATCGCCCATCGACTCGGCGATCCGGTAGGCGCGTTCGAAGCGGTCACGGCCGGTGCGCAGATCACCGTCGTCGACGACGGCGACGGTGCCCTCGGCGAGCAGGGTCTGAAGTTCACTGGAGCGCGGGACGTCCGGCCCGGCCGGACCGCGCGCGTCCCGCACGGGCGCATCCACGTTGTTCACGGCTGTGCTTCTCTCCCGGGTGCACTCGACAACGCCAGGTGGAAGCCGGCCGGACCGCCGTGTCGGTCGTGATCGGTGGCCTTGCCACAGGCGGAGGACGACGGCGAGTGAGCCTAGCGCAGGGAGCCTGGTGGGGAACAGTCACAAGTTGTACGGGATGTGGACATCATGTGGGACCTGGGCTGGGGCGTTCAGGATCCCGGTGAGGCAGCCACTTCACTCCCTCCTGCTCCGTACTCCCTGCTCCTGCGCACACGCCCCGCCGCATCCCGTCCCACCGCCTGACGTCCAGTGGTCAGAGCGGCCCCCACGTGGTGGCGTGTTCGAGGAGCCGACGTCGGACGAGTCCGACGGCGGGCTCGGCGGGCTCGGAGCGGGTCACGAGGTAGAGGGTGTTGAGCGGCGGCACCTCGGTGCGGTGCAGCTGCTCCAAGGAGCCCGAGTTGAGCGCCGGTTCGGCCAGATAACGGGGAAGGACCGAGATCCCCGCGTCGGCGATCACGGCCGTGAGGACGGCCCGCAGATCGGGCACCAGGACGGACACGGGGTTGGGCGGCCGGCGGCGGAACTCGCTTCGCCAGTACCGGCGGATGATGGGCAGTTCCGCCGCGTAGGCCACCAGCGGCAGATGCGCGAGGGCTGCGACGGGATCCCCGGCGAGCCGCCGCGGGTCGACGGAGCGGGCCGCGGTCGGCGTGCCCACGAGGAGGAACTCCTCGTCCACATAGGGCGCCGCGGTCAGACCGCGCAGCTTCGCCGACGGCCGGACGGAGGACATCACCAGGTCAAGGCCGCCCTCGGCGAGGGAGACGAGCAGCGGCTCGGAGAGGCCGAGGGTGAAGTGCAGGACCAGGCCGTGGCGGCTGAGCGGGGCGAGCGCGGGCAGCAGGCGGGCCTGCGTGAACTCGCCCGGCGCGCCGAGTCGTACGGTGCCTTGGAAGGCCTGTTCGCCGGCGTCCTCGGCCAGTGCCTGGCGCAGGCCGTCCAGGTGGGGTCCGATCCGGCGGGCGAGCTCGTGCGCCCGGGTGGTGGGACGGGCGCCGTGACGTGACCGGGTGAACAGGCTGTCGTCCAGTTGCTCTTCGAGCCGGGCGAGTTGTCCGCTGACGGCGGGCTGCGAGACGCCCAGTGCACCGGCGGCGGCGGTCAGCGAGCCGCGGCGGTAGATCTCCAGGAAGGTCGTCAGCAGATCGAGGTCGGTCACGCAACCCACGATACATAAGCAATCTTATGGGCAGGGCGTGATCGCAGAGCGGATCTGATGGAGGCTGGACGGCGTCACCGACCGAGGGGCGTACAGCGAGCCACGTCCCCCTTTGAGAAGAGGTCTGTTTCCCATGGCGAAGATCCTGATGGTCATCTCGGCTTCCGACACCCTGATCCTGGCCGACGGCACCGCCCACTCCACGGGCTACTGGGCCGAGGAGGTCGCCGCCTCGCACCGCGTACTGGTCGAGGCCGGTCACCAGGTCGACATCGCCACGCCCGGCGGTGTCCGGCCGACGGTCGACCCGATCTCCCTGGACGAGCGCGGTGGCGTGGATCCGGCCGCCGGCGAAGCCTTCCGGGCGTATCTGGAGTCCATCGACGCTGAACTGGCAGCTCCGCTCGACCTGGCGGCCGTCCACGGCATCGACTACGACGCCCTCTTCCTGCCCGGCGGTCACGCCCCGATGGCCGACCTCGCCGCCAGCGCCGAGCTCGGCGCCCTGCTCACCGAGGCCGACGGCCGTGGCGGAACCATTGCCGCCCTGTGCCACGGTGTGGCCGCCCTGCTCAGCGCGGAGCGCGCGGACGGCACCTTCGTCTTCGCGGGCCGCACCCTCACCGGTTTCACCGACCAGGAGGAGCGCCAGGGCGGCCTCGGCGACGCGGTGCCGTGGCTGGTGGAGAGCCGGCTCGCGGAGCGTGGCGCGCTCGTGGAGACCGGCTCCCCCTGGTCGGACACCGTGGTCGTCGACGGCAACCTGATCACGGGCCAGAACCCGCAGTCCAGCGTCAGCGCGGCCAGGCAGGTCCTCACCGCCCTCAAGGACGCCCGACGGACGACGGCCTGACGGCCCGTCGGGCGGCGGGCCGCCGGTCCGGGGACGGTGCGGGCCTCGGCCGGCAAGGTTCAGTGCCTGGGGGCCGAGCGGGGCAGGCGGATCGCCGAGACGAGGAAGAAGATCCCGCCGAGCGTGGCGTAACCGGCGAGGGCGGTCAGCGAGGGGTCGTCCTGGCCGGCGCTTCGGATGAAGCTCGCGCCGGCGAGGACGGAGATGCCGCCGCTGAGGATCATGGCCCACTGGCCGCCCATGGGGCGGCGTGCGACGCCCACGAGCAGCTGGATGAGGCCGGAGACGACCGCCCACGCGCCCCAGACGCGGAGCACGTCGGCGACGCCCGAGGTGCCGGCGACCGTCACGCCGATGGCGGCGAGCACGCTGACGGCCATGTTCGCGTACAGACCCTTGACCGGTGCGGAGGCGCGAGCCGACCTGGCATCGACGACGGCCGCGGCCACGTCGAAGGCGGGGTAGAGGAACAGCAGCACCTTGGCCCCGGTGGTGAGCTCGGAGCCGGCCACCAGCAGGAGCGCGGCCCAGGCGGCGGCGAAGGCGAAGCGGACGACGTACAGCCGACGCAGGGCGGGTGCGGCACCGATGCGCTCGGCGGGGGTGGTGGATGCCATGGGGTACTCCAATGACCGTGAGGTAGAGAGAACGTTCTCTCTTAGTCGCAGCCTGGCACGCCTCGCCCAGGAAAGCAAGAGAGAGCGTTCTACCCCGTACACTGGTGACATGACACAGACGGAAGCCGGGACAGGTACCGGCCGGCGGGTTTCCGAGGCCCGGGAACGGCTCTTGAAGACCGCCGGGCAGCTCTTCTACGCGGAGGGCATCCACACCGTGGGCGTCGACCGCCTGGTCGCCGAGTCGAAGGTCACCAACGCCACCTTCTACCGCCACTTCCGCAGCAAGGAAGACCTGGCCGTCGCCTACATCGAAGGCGTCGACCAGGCGATCCGCTCCCAGATCGACTCCCTGATGGCGGCGGACGTGCCCACCGAAGGCATCCTCCGGGGCATCGGCGCGTCCCTGGTCGAGCAGATCCGCTCGCCCGGTTACCGCGGCTGCGCCTTCCTCAACGCGGCAGCGGAATTCCCCGATCCCGGCCACCCGGTCCACCGTGCCGTCGTGCAGCACCGCGCCTGGTTCCTGCGGACGATCACCGGACTGTTCGCCGAGATCGCCACTGCGGAGGCCGAGCACGCCGGCCGGCACTTCGTCATGCTCCGGGACGGTGCGATGAGCGCGGGTTACCTCGGCGACCCCGTCCTTGCCGGCGAGACCTTGCTGCGTGGCATCGAGGGACTGCTGCGGATCCACGCCGCCCGTGGCCTCGACGAGCGCACCGGCTCCGCACCCGGCCCGGCCTCCTCGGCGGCCACGACGGTCTCCGACATCGACTGCTCGCCGCCCGGCGCGTAACCGCGACCGGGGCGACGCCAGGCGGTCACCGCGCGTCGCAGGTCAACCTGCGGTGGGCCGCGGGCTGTTGGTGAGGGCGCGGAGGGTGAACTCGAAGCGGTCGTGTCCGGTGCCGGAGATCGGCTCGACCGCGTGACGTCGAGTCTGCGGGAACTTCTCGGCAGGCGGTGCCGTGAAGCGTTCCAGTAGTTCCTCGTGGCTGAGCACCCCTTCCTGATCCTGGCTCGGGCGCCGTTGCTGCGAGCAGGATCGCCAGGATCCGGGGGTACTTCAGGTACAGGTCGCGGATCTGTGTGTACACCCCGAACAGTGATCCGCTCGACGGTGACCGGCTTCTTGCGCGGTGCCGGCGCGGTGACCCCGCTCCGGGTTGGCCTGCGGCACCGTTCCGGCGCGCCCGCATGATCGGCTTCGCCCTGTCCTGATCAGTGGCCTCTGGGGAGGGGCCGGGGGAAAAGGGGGAGCGTGCACATGCGCACCGCTTCACAGCAGCCGGCTCAAGCATGCCCGCAGTGCGGGGCCGGGACGCGCGGGAAGGGTCCGGCGCGCCCTGGCCCGACGGCATGGTGGGAGGCTGCTCGCCGAGGTGAAGGACGGGCGGATCCTGCAGGGCGTCGAGGAGCGGTGACGTGTTCTGGCGCCGCGGTACGGGCCTGATGGGGATCACGTCACGATATGCGGTGGTCCGGGCATACCACGCGGCCGCCACGGGGGACCGTTGACCTCGTCCGTCGGCCGTCTCAGTGGGCGAGACGGGTGTTTGACATTAGGCGATCTTATGGCGGATAAAGTACTTGCTTTGGCCACGTGATGACGTTCCGTGGTGATCCAGCCCTGCTAGCCGAATGAGTACCGCCGTGTCCGACTCCTCCGCCTCCCCGGCTCCCGTCGATCCGCAGGAGGACTGGGACGCCTGGTGTGCCGGGCGCCGGCGCGCGCTCACCTCGCCGACCGGCAATCTCGCCCTCGTCGAGACCCGCTGGCTCCCGGCCGGCGAACAGGCCGACGCCGACGCGGCCCGTGCCGGACAGGCCGCCACTGTGACGGTCACCACGCTGAGCCGCAGCGATCTCGTCACCGGCGAGCCCGAGCACGGCCTGCGCTTCTGGGACGCGGAGGCACCCGCGATCCGCCACTTCGAGGGCGTCGACACCTTCCCGTACGACCCCGCCTGGGTCCTGGAGGCCGCCTACACGCCCGTCGCGGGCGCCCGCCGGATCGCCTTCGAGCACATCCGCGACAACGGTGGCAGCCGCGACCTCGTCGTCCCCGGCGACATCACGCTCACCGTGGACGGCCGCGCGTACACCCTCAGCGCCTTCGACGACGACGGCACCCTGCTGCTCGTCTTCGGCGACCCGACCAACGGGGACACCACCTACGGCGCCGGCCGCTTCCTGTTCGTCGAGCGCACCGCCGACGACGGCCGGGTCGTCCTCGACTTCAACCGGGCCTTCGTGCCGCCCTGCGGCTTCTCCGATCAGTACAACTGTCCGATGCCGCCGCGGCAGAACCGTTTCCACCTGCCCGTAGAGGCCGGTGAGAAGCGCCCCGTCTTCCGCGAGGGCTTCCCCGCACAGCACTGATCGCCCGACGCCCCCCTCCCCGTACCGCAGCACGAAAGCGCACGCACGCCATGAGACTGAACAAGCCCGCCCTGTACGCCGCCGCGACCACCGCCGGCCTCGCCCTCGTCCTCACCGCCTGCGGCGGTTCCGCGACCAGCGCCTCCGGTGGCACCTGGGACAAGAACGCCACCGTCAACATCGGCTCCCTGTACGAGCCGCAGAACCTCGACAACACCGCGGGCGGCGGCCAGGGCGTCACCGAGGCGCTCAACGGCAACGTGTACGAAGGACTCTTCCGCCTCACCGACGACGGCAAGGTCGACAAGCTCCTCGCGAAGGACTACAAGGCCAGCGCC
The DNA here is from genome assembly GCF_042754285.1 of Streptomyces sp. NPDC059224. NCBI lineage: Bacteria > Bacillati > Actinomycetota > Actinomycetes > Kitasatosporales > Streptomycetaceae > Streptomyces > Streptomyces sp. NPDC059224. The sequence goes on along the minus strand of NZ_JBHZAN010000004.1, from coordinate 258,068 downwards.
GACGGCCTCACCTACACCTTCACCCTGCGCAGCGGCGTGAAGTTCCACAGCGGGAAGGAACTCACCAGCGCCGACGTCAAGTACAGCCTGGAGAAGGTCCTCGCGGACGACTCGCAGTCCGCCCGCAAGAGCAACCTCGAGGTCGTCAAGGACATCGCCACCCCCGACGCGCACACCGTCAAGGTCACGCTGTCCCAGCGGTCGATCTCCTTCGTCTACAACCTCTCCTACGTCTGGATCATCAACTCCCAGGCGAAGGACCTGAAGACCACCGAGGACGGCACCGGCCCGTACAAGCTGGGCAAGTGGACGCGCGGCTCGGCGCTGAGCCTGAACCGGTTCGCCGGCTACTGGGGCGGCGCGGCGGCCAACAAGCAGGTCGTCTTCCACTACTTCAAGGACGCCACCGCCCTCAACAACGCCCTGCTGACCAACGCCGTCGACGTGGTCACCAGTGAGCAGTCGCCGGACGCCCTGGACCAGTTCAAGAGCAACCAGAACTACAAGGTCAACGACGGCAACTCCACCACCAAGCTGCTGCTGGCCTTCAACGACAAGGCCAAGCCGTTCACCGACGTCAAGGTGCGCCAGGCCGTCTCCGCCGCCATCGACGACAAGAAGCTCCTGGAGTCGGTCTGGGGCGGCTACGGCAAGCTCATCGGCTCGATGGTGCCGCCCACCGACCCCTGGTACGAGGACCTCACCAAGGTCAACGCCTACGACGTCACCAAGGCCAGGAAGCTGCTCGCCGAGGCCGGTTACGCCAAGGGCTTCTCCTTCACCCTCGACACCCCCAACTACGACCCGCACCCCACGGCCGCGACCTTCATCAAGGCGCAGCTGGCCAAGGTCGGCGTCACCGTCAAGATCAACACGATCACGCCCGACGAGTGGTACACCAAGGTCTACAAGAACCACGACTTCACGGCGACACTCCAGGAGCACGTCAACGACCGTGACCTGGTCTGGTACGGCAACCCCGACTTCTACTGGGGCTACGACAACAAGCAGGTCACCCAGTGGGTCGCGCAGGCCGAGGAGGCCACCACGACCGCGCAGCAGACCGAACTGCTGAAGAAGGTCAACCGGCAGACCGCCGAGGACGCGGCCAGTGACTGGCTCTACCTCTACCCGCAGATCGTGGTCGCGAACACGAGTCTGTCGGGCTACCCGCTCAACGGCCTGAACTCGCAGTTCTACGCCTTCGACATCAAGAAGAAGGACTGATGGGGCGCTACCTCCTCAGACGCCTCGCCTTCCTGGCGGTGTCGCTGGTGCTGGCGAGCGTGGTCCTGTTCGTACTGCTGCGCCTGCTGCCCGGCGACCCCGCCAACGCGCTCACCTCGGTGGGCGCCAGCCCGGAGCAGATCGCCGCGGCCCGCCACTCCATCGGCTCCGACCGGCCGCTGCCCGCGCAGTTCACCCACTGGCTCGGGCAGCTGGCGAGCGGCGACCTCGGCACCTCCTTCGTCAGCTCGCTGCCGGTCGGTCCCGAGGTGACCGCCCGCCTGAACGTCACCGTCCCGCTCACCCTGGCCGCGTTCGCGCTGGCCGTCCTCGTCGCCGTACCCGTCGGCTTCGTCGCCGCCCACAAGCGGCACACCTGGTACGGCGCCCTGCTCAGCGGGATCTCCCAGCTGGGCATGGCGGTCCCGGTGTTCTGGCTCGGCATGATCCTCATCGCGGTGTTCGCACTGAACGCGGGCTGGCTGCCGTCGGGAGGCTTCCCGCAGGACGGCTGGGCGGCGCCCGCCGACGCCGTCCGCTCACTCGTCCTGCCGGTGGTCACCATCGCCCTGGTGATGAGCGCCTCGCTGATCCGCTACGTCCGCTCGGCCACCCTCGACGTCCTCGGCAGCGACCACCTGCGCACGGCCCGTGCCCTCGGCGCGTCCTTCCCGGCCGCCATGTGGCGGCACGGGCTGCGCAACGCCTCCGTGCCGGTGATCTCCGTTCTCGGCATCGAACTCGCCTCGACCCTGCTCGGCGCCGTCGTCGTGGAGTCCGTCTACGCTCTGCCCGGACTCGGCTCCCTGCTCGCCACCGGCATCGCCCAGCACGACTACCCGGTGATCCAGGGCGTCCTGTTCGTCTCCACCCTCGCCGTCCTGCTCATCGGGTTCGTCGCCGACCTCGTCCAGCGGATCATCGACCCGCGACTGCGCGGCCGGCTGTCGGGAGGAGCCCGATGACCACGACCGACGTCCTGGACAAGGCCCCGGTCACCGCACCCGCCCGCGGGCGCCGCCGCTCGGCGACCCTGCTCGCCGGGTGCACCCTCACCGCACTGATCGCGCTGCTCGCCCTGGTCTCGCTGGTCTGGCTGCCGTACGCCACCGACGACACCTCCGGCGGGCGGCTCGCCGGTCCCGGCGGCGGGCACCTGCTCGGCACCGACAAGCTGGGCCGGGACCTGTTCACCCAGCTGATGACGGGCTCCCGGATCGCCGTCGAGGCCGGACTCGGGTCCGTGCTGATCGCCGCGCTGATCGGCGTCACCCTCGGGGTGCTCGCCGCGTTCGCCCAGGGGTGGCTCGACGACACCCTCGCCGCGTTCCTCGACATCCTGATCGCCTTCCCGACGCTGCTCCTCGCGATGCTCGTGGTCGCCGCCCGCTCGGCGACCCTCGGCTCCGCCGTCCTCGCCATCGGCCTGGCCCAGAGCGCGGTCGTCGCCCGCCTGGTACGGATCCTGGTCAAACGGGTCCTCACGCAGGACTACATCACGGCCGCCCGCACCTCGGGCACCTCCTGGCCGCGCACCGTCACCGGGCACGTCCTGCCCAACATCTGGCCCACCCTCGTGGTCAACCTCGCCCTCCAGTTCGGCCTCGCCGTGCTGGCCGAGGCCGGGCTGTCCTACCTCGGCCTCGGCGCGCCGCCGCCCAACGCCTCCTGGGGCCGCATGCTCCAGGAAGCCCAGGCCACCTTCACGACCGCCCCGGCCGGAGCGCTCGCCCCCGGCATCCTGCTGGTCCTGCTCGTCGTCGGCGTCAACCTGATCGCCGACGGGCTGCGCGACACCCTCGACCCGGCGACCCGACGGAGGCGGTCATGACCCTCCTCGACGTAGACGGTCTGACCGTACGCACCGCCGACGGACGCACCCTGGTCGACGACCTGTCCTTCCGGCTGGCCGCGGGCGAACGCCTCGGCCTGATCGGCGAGTCCGGCTCCGGCAAGTCCCTGACCACCCTCGCGCTGCTGGGCCTGCTGCCCGACGGGATGCGCGCGGACGGCAGCGTGAGGCTGGCCGGCACCCAGGTCGTCGCCGCCACCGAGAGGCAGCTCACGGCCGTACGCGGACGCCGGGCGGCCGTCGTCTTCCAGGAACCGCTCACCGCCCTCGATCCGCTGATGCGGGTGGGCCGCCAGATCGCCGGACCCCTCGGCCGCCGTACCGGCCTCAGGGGCAGGCAGTTGCGGGCCGCCGTGGGGGAGGCCCTGGACCGGGTCCGGCTGCCCGAACCCGAGCGGATCGCCCGCGCCTTCCCGCACGAGATCTCCGGCGGCCAGCGCCAGCGCGTCGCCCTCGCCATGGCCCTCGCGTGCGAGCCGGAGCTGCTCATCGCCGACGAGCCCACCACCGCTCTCGACGTGTCGGTGCAGGCCGAGATGCTCGACCTGCTGGACACCCTCGTGCGTGAGCGGGGGATGGCCCTGCTGTTCGTCAGCCACGACCTCGCCGTCGTCGCCAAGATCGCCGACCGCGCCCTCGTCCTCAAGGACGGCCGGGCCGTCGAGGAGGGCCCCGTCCTGGACGTCATCGGCGCGCCCGCCGCCGAGTACACCCGGACACTCGTGGCCGGTGCCCGCAAGCTGGAGGCCGCCCTGGACCTGAGGAGCGCCCGATGAGGCCCGTACTCGAACTCGACGACGTCGCCGTCCGCTACCGGGGCGCCGCCGCCGACACCGTGCAGGGCGTGTCCCTGGCCGTCGAACCGGGACAGTCGCTCGCGCTGGTCGGCGAGTCCGGCGCCGGAAAGACCACCCTGCTGCGCCTCCTGCTGGGCCTCGCCCGCCCCACGAGCGGTACGGTCCGCTTCGACGGCGAGCCTCTCGCGCCGCGCGACCGGCGACAGCTGCGCCGGTTCCGGCGGGGTGTCCAGTGCGTCTTCCAGGACCCGTACTCCTCACTGGACCCGCGCCGCCGGGTGGCCGCCGTCGTCGCCGAACCGCTGCGCTCCCTCGGCCTGGACAGCCGTACGACCGCCGCGCCCAAGGTGGCCGCCGCGCTGGAACGGGTCGGCCTGCCCGCCGACGCGGCCGACCGTTACCCGCACGAGTTCTCCGGCGGACAGCGTCAGCGCATCGCCATCGCCCGCGCCATCGTCTGCGACCCGCGGGTGCTGCTCGCCGACGAACCGGTGAGCGCGCTCGACCTCACGACCCGGGTGAAGGTCGTGGACCTGCTCGCCGAGCTGAAGCAGGAAAGCGATCTCACCCTCGTCATGGTCAGCCACGACCTGTCGGTCGTCGCCTCACTGTGCGAGCGCACGGCGGTGCTGGAGCGTGGCCGGCTGGTCGAACAAGGAACCACCGGGCGGGTGCTGGGCGCACCGGAGCACCCTTACACCCGGCGGCTGATCGACAGCGTGCCCCGGCTGCCCGTCTGAGCCGGACGGACGGCGGCCGGAGACCATCGGGCTCGTACGGTCGAGGGTGAGGGCTGGCCCTGATCCGACCCGTCGGATCGAGGAGTTCCCCAAGCCGGTGATCGTCGCGGTCAACGGCCTCGCCCACGGTGGTGGTTGCGAGATCGCCGAGACGGCCCCGCCGGCGATCGGCGCCGAGCAGGCGACTTCGCCGAGCCCGAGATCTCCCTCGGCTGTCCGCCCCCGTGCGGCGGCTCGCGGCATCTGCCGTCACACGCCGGCCGCAAGCGTGGGCTGGAGATGATCCCGACCGGTGACCCGATCCCGGCCGCCCGAGCCGCCGAACCGGCCCTGGGCAACGCCGTCGTACCGGCGCACGAACCACTGGACGCCGTACGTGCGCCGGCCGCACGGATGGGCCGGCGCACGTCGACAGCCGTAGCGGCCTGCCCGGCGCGCGGTCACCCGCGGCGACAACCTGCCCATCGGTGAGGGCCTGGCACGCCTGCGGGCCCGCCGGGGCGGTGTCGTCGGCGGCTCGCGCGGCGGCCGCCCGTTCCAGCAGGGACCAGCCGTCGGCCTCCACCGGTCGTCTTTCCTCCGGCTGCCACCCGTCGGCCAGCGCCACGTCGAGCAGTACCCGGACGGCGCCCGGCTCGTGGAGGTTGAGATCCGCACCCCGGGCGAAGCCCACGTCCCCGGAGCCGAAGGGGGCGCCGCCGGGGACGTATCGGCCGGGACCGGAGGCAAAGGCAGTGCGGAGCGGGCCTCCGGTGCCGGCCGGCTGCGGGGACAGGGTCGGGGTCTGGCTGCGGTCCACGGACCGGCCGGCGGCGTCCGCTTGGTGGCTGTGGCGCATCGTCCACATGTGGACGCGCCCGTCGGCGACCAGACGGCGGGGCGACTTGGAACGTCGAGGCAGGTGCTCGAGCCTACGCGCTTCCGGACGCCCTGGCGGCGTTCAGATTCGACGCCGATGAGGCAGGACCCTCGCCGTACGCCCTCGGGTCGCTCAACGGCCGTGCGTCGAGGTGCTGCGGTAGTCGGTGTACGTGTAGGGGTTGTCGAGGACCTTGGTCTCGGGGATGTCGGGGTTCATGCCGGTCACCCAGGCCTCCTCGCCTATGGCCGACCGCAGGTGGTCCACCGTCTGCTCGACCGTGCGCCGTACCGCGCTCAGGTCGACGCCGAGCAGCCGGTGCTCGTACTTGACCACCCGGCCGTCGACGACCACGGTGTGCACGTCGCCGCGCTGGGCCTGGAACGCCACATGACCGTAGGGATTGAGCATCGGGAACGAGACCGGTGAGTGGTCGTTCTTCAGCAGGACCAGGTCGGCCTTCTTGCCCACCGCGATGCTGCCCAGGTCGTGCTCGCGGCCAAGTGCCCGGGCACCGCCGAGAGTTGCCCACTCCACCACGTGGTCGGCGCGCAGGGCGCAGTGGGTGACGGTCTCCTCCCTGGCGTGGGCGGCGAGGTGCTCGCGGGCGCGGTCGGCGCCCAGTGTGGTGCGCATGGCGGAGAACAGGTCCCCGCTCCACCAGACGCTGGTGTCCATCGACAGGGAGACCGGGATGTCGTGGGAGCGGACCGCCCAGGTGGTCGGATAGCCCTGGCCGGCGCTCTGCTCGCTCTCCGTGGAGACCGAGATCGAGCCGCCGGTCGCCGCGATGCGGTGGTAGGAGTCGGCCGACAGGGTGGAGGCATGCACGTAGACCGTCTCGGGGCCCATGAAACCGTGCGCGTGCATCAGCCGGATGCCGTCGTCGTTGGTGGCGCCCCACACGCCGGCATGGGTGGTGACGGCGACGCCCAGGTCGCGCGCGACTTCGAAGGCGGGCTTCTCGGGGAACGCGGGATCGCCGGTGACGTCGAAGGCGAGCTGGAAGCCCAGCATGTCGTCGCCGGTGATGCGACGGCGGACGAAGTCCCGGAACTCCGGTGCCGCGGTCCATTCCGCCGGCGCCTGCTGGATGTTCCCGTAGGCGAGGACGAACCGGCCGGGCACCGCCTCCAGCGCGTCCACCGCGGCGTCCGCGTGGTCGACCGTCTGCAGCCCGTGCGACCAGTCGACGACCGTGGTCACCCCGGCGTCCAGGGCTTCGACGGCGGCGAGGAGGTTGCCGGCGTGCACGTCCTCGGGGCGGAAGGCCCTGCCGTGTTCGAGGTAGTACCAGACGAAGTACTGGGTCAGGGTCCAGTCGGCGCCGTAACCGCGCATCGCCGTCTGCCACATGTGCCGGTGCGTGTCGATCATGCCGGGCATCACGATGCCGCCGGACGCGTCGATCTCCACCGTGCCCTCCGGGACGGCGAGGCGCGGACCGACCGCGGTGATCCGGTCGCCGGCCACGAGCACGTCGGTGTCGGTGAGCACCTGCCGCGCGGGAGCCATGGGCAGTACCGTGCCGCCGCGGAAGACGACGGGGCGTCCCGCCTGGAATGGGGTGGACTCGCTCATCACTGGATCTCCCGCTCTGTTTCGGACGAGTGTCCGTATCGCGGCCGATGGGTTGCTGATTGATGGTCATCAGGCTGCTGGTGACTGTCAATACTGAACGCATTCCGAAATTCACCCAGATCCTCCACCAGGTGTCCGCTCTGCGGTCGTGTGGCGGCAGGAGGCTCCGCAGTGACGGCACCGAGGTCCGTTCTGCTGCGTAGAGTGGCTTCGGTGAGCTGTCCGCGAGGCGGACACCAGCAGTGCGATGTCGACGACATGCAGAGGAGCCGTCATGCCGCGTGAAGGAACCGGGCCCGATTTCATCGAGGCGCTGGCCCGGGGGCTGGAGGTCATCACCGCGTTCCAGCCCCGGCAGCCGGTGATGTCGCTGACCGACATGGCGACCGCGACAGGACTGGCCAGGCCCACCGCGCGCCGGATCCTGCTCACCCTGGTGGAACTGGGATACGTGCGCCCGCAGGGCGGCGGGTTCGCCCTGACCCCGCGCGTTCTGGACCTCGGGGTCGCCTACGTCCGTTCGATGGGCCTGTGGGACGTGGCCCGCCCGCACCTGGAGTGGCTGGTCGAGCGGACGAACGAGTCCTGCTCGATCGCCCAGCTCGACGGCTCCGACATCGTCTACGTCGCCAGGGTCTCCGTTCCCAAGATCGTCACCCTCGCCGTACAGATCGGCACCCGCTTCCCCGCCCTGCCCACCTCGCTGGGAAAGGTCCTGCTGGCCGCGGTGCCGCCCGACGACGTGGCCCGCATCCTCGCCGAGCCCAGCCGCTCAGGCCTGACCTCGGTATGGCACCCGGACCGGGCCGAATGGGAGGCGGAGCTGCGTGAGGTGCGCGCGCGCGGGTGGGCGATGACCGACGAACAACTGGCCCGGGGCATCCGTTCGGTGGCCGCGCCGCTGCGGGACGGCTCGGGCCGGGTCGTCGCGAGCGTCAACGTCAACGCGCACGCCGCCGAGACCTCCGTGGAGGTGCTCCTCCACGACTACCTGCCGCTTCTCCTGCAGGCCGCCGGCGAGATCAGTGTGGACTTCGCCCGGCTGGAGTCCGCACCGCATGCCGTCCGCCCGGCGGGCGTGAGCTGACGTCTTGACGCGTCGGCGGCACCGGACACAGAATCACTCTCCGGACGATCGTCCGCTGTGCGGACGAGGAGGCGAGAGTGATGTCGCACAACGCCAAAGCCGCTTCGCAGGGCACCCAGGCACCGCTGGCCGGGGTGCTGGTCGCGGACTTCTCGCGGATCCTTGCCGGGCCCTACGCCACGATGCTGCTCGCCGACCTGGGAGCGGACGTGGTCAAGGTCGAGGGACCCCAGGGCGACGACACCCGGACCTGGATGCCCCCCACCCGCGGCGAGGTCTCGACCTACTATCTCGGCGTCAACCGGGGGAAGCGGTCGATCGCCCTCGACCTGCGTGACGAGGACGACGCCGAGGTCGCCCGGAAACTGGCCCGCCGGGCGGACGTCCTGATCGAGAACCTCAAGCCCGGCGGCATGGCCAAGTACGGACTGGACTTCGAGTCGCTACGGCGGGACAACCCCGGGCTGATCTACGCGTCGATCACCGGCTTCGGTACCGGGCCCGGCCGCCACGTCCCCGGCTACGACCTCATGGTGCAGGCCATCTCGGGCCTCATGAGCCTCACGGGTGACCCGGACGGACCGCCCTACCGGGCCGGGATATCCGTGTTCGACGTGATGGCCGGCAATCACGCCGCGATCGGCATCCTCGCCGCACTGCGGCACCGGGACGCCACGGGGACGGGCCAGCTCGTCGAGGTGAACCTGCTGTCCTCGGCTCTGACCGGACTGGTCAACCACAGCTCGGCCTACGCCGCCGGCGGCACCGTGCCGTACCGGATGGGCAACGCCCACCCCAGCGTCTTCCCCTACGAGCCGTTGCCCACCGCCGACAACGACCTCATCGTGACCGCCGCCAACGACGGCCAGTTCCGCAAGCTGTGCGAGGTGCTCGGCATACCGGAGGTGGCCGACGACCCGCGGTTCGCGCGCAACGCCGACCGCACCGCCCACCGCGAGGAACTCCGCCCGGTGCTGGTGGAGCGGCTGGTGACGCGCGGCGCCACCGAATGGTTCGAGGCGCTGGTCGAGGCCGGCGTACCGAGCGGACCGATCAACACCATCGACGGCGGGTTCGCCATGGCCGAGCGTTTCGGACTCGACCCGGTCGTCACCGTGGGGGAGGGCGACCGTGCGGTGCCCACCACCCGGCATCCCATCCGGTTCTCCGACACCCCCGCCACCTACCGGCTGCCGCCGCCCGAACTCGACGAACACGGGCAGGAGCTGCGCAAGTGGCTGAGCGCATCCGAGGAGGCCGACCGTGGCTGAGCCGACACCCCGCCCCGCCTATCCCACCGCACTGGGCGCCTCCGACCTGAAGACCATCACCCTGCTCGGGCACGACCTGGCCGAGGACATCATGGGCACGGTCGGTTTCGGAGAACTCGCCTTCTGGCTCGCCACCCAGCGCAGGCCCACCTCCGGCGAGACGCGCGTCTTCGAGGCCGTGCTCGCCGCACTGGCCGACCACGGCTTCACCCCCACGGCCATCGTCACCCGCCTGACCTACCTCTCCGCGCCGGACTCCGTGCAGGGCGCCCTGGCCGCCGGCCTGCTCGGAGGCGGCTCCCGGTTCCTCGGTGTCACCGAGGACACGGGCCGCTTCCTGCACGACGTACTGGATTGTCTGGACGGTGCGCTGCCCACCGACGAGGCGGCCTGGGACGAGCTCGCCCTGCGCACGGTCCGGGAGCGGCGCGCGGCCGGGAAGTTCGTCCCCGGGCTCGGGCATCACGTACACAAGGAGGGCGACCCCCGTACGCCTCGGCTGATGAGCATCGCACGGGAAGAGGACGTCTTCGGGCCGCATCTGCACCTGTTCGAAGCCATCGGCCGGGTCCACCCGGCCGTGCTGAACAGAACGCTTCCCCTCAACGGAGCGGGAGTCTGCGGCGCCGCCCTCGCGGACCTCGGCCTCCCGCTGCCGCTGCTGCGCGGCTTCGCGCTGCTGGCCCGCACCGCCGGACTGATCGGCCAGCTCGCCGAAGAACTGCGCCGCCCGGTCGCCCAGGACGTCTTCCTGTCCGTCGACCTCAACAACACCCCCGTGCCACCGGCCCCCTACACCGCGGAACCCCTCGCGAAGGGGCGACGCGAGGACTGACCCGCGACAGCCGCACCCCGTTCACCCCACCGCAGACCAAGGAGCCGCAACCGTGTTCGTCGACGAGGACAACATCACCGAGCTGGCCGTCCAGCGCTGGGCCACCGCGCACTCCCCGCGGCTGGGCGAGCTCATGACCGCGTTGGTCCGTCACCTCCACGCCTTCTCGCGTGAGGTGCGGCTCACCGAGGACGAGTGGATGGCCGCCGTCGAGTGGCTGACCTCGGCCGGCCAGGCCTGCGACGACAAGCGCCAGGAGTTGATCCTCACCTCCGACGTGCTCGGACTGAGCACCCTTGTCGTGCAGTTGAACAACAGGTTCGCGCCGCAGGCGACCCCGGCCACCGTGCTCGGGCCCTTCCACGTCGACGGCTCGCCGGCCGCGCCCTACGGCTTCGACATGTCGGACGGCATCGAGGGCACCCCGCTGTTCTTCACCGGCAAGGTGACCGACACCGAGGGCAAGCCCCTCCCGGGTGTGGTGCTGGACGTCTGGCAGGCCGACGCCGACGGCGCCTACGAGTCGCAACTCCCCGACATCGACGAGGCCCGTCTGCGGGCCAAGTACCGGACCAGGCAGGACGGCACGTACTGCATCCGCACCATCGCGCCGCGCGGCTACGCCATCCCCATGGACGGCCCCGTCGGCGACCTGATGCGCAGGACGGACATCAGCCACTTCCGGCCCGCACACGTCCACTTCCTCATCGACGAACCGGGCTACCGGAAGCTGACCACGCATCTGTTCCAGGAGGGCAGCGAGTATCTGGACTCCGACGTCGTCTTCGGCACCAAGGACGCGTTGATCACCCCCTTCGGCCGACGGACGGCAGGCACCGCCCCCGACGGAAGCACCCTCGACGTCCCCTACCTGCAGGCCGAGTACGACTTCGTCCTGCAGCCCGCCTGACCGGAGCCGGCCGAGCCGGCGTACCAGCCCGGTCAGCGCGATCTGGGTTCCCCGCCGGGCCGGCGGGCCGCCGGAGCACAGGTGGATGCCGCTGCCGAACGCGGTGCTGGTTGTTCCGCCGGTCCGGGCCGAAGCGGTCCGGATCATGGAAGCGCTCCGGCCCGCGGCTGCCCGAGGCCAGCATGAGCATGATCCGCGAGCCCTGGGGGATGACGGTGCCGGCGACGGTGAGGCCGCTGTACGCGGCCCGCCGGGGAACGATCCGCACGGCGAGGCAGCGTGGTGCTCCCGGACGGCACCCCCGGCCGGTACCTGCTTGGACAGGGGAGGCCCGTCGTAGGGCTCGCCCGACTCGTCACCGATCACGGTCGGCGATCCGGTGAGACCCTCCTCCCGCAGAGCCTCCGCGGCCCGCGCCCCGGCGGCGAAGCCCCGACGATGAGGGAGGAACCGGACACCGCGGACCGATGGGGCCGCTGAAAAATCAGCCTGGCAGCGGTCCTGATACCGGCGAGTCCTGTGATGGCCGACGAGATGTCCACAGGCCGGAGACCCGGCCCTGCGATTCCTGGAGGGCCGGAGCCAGCCGCGCCGACTCCAGCCCGCTGTCGGTGTGCCTCCGGGCCTCGCGCGCGCGGCAGGGTTATCACATAGGGTATGGCATCGTCCTGGACCGGTAATCGGGTACGTCTGCGTGCTGTCGAGCCCGACGACTGGACGGCGTTCATGCGCTTCGCCGAGGAGGACGGGCGTCCCGGGCGCAGGTTGGATCTGCCGCGGTCCGCCGAGAGCCACCGTGCCTGGGCGAAGGAACAAGCGGTTGCCGAGTGCGATGACGACCGCTTCCGGTTGGCAGTCGAGGCGACGGCCACGGGAGAGCTGGTCGGCATGGTCGGCTCGCATCGCACCGGCCCCCGATCGGGCTGGTTCGAGTGTGACGTCATGATCGGCGGCGAGCACCGGCGCAGGGGTTACGCGGCGGAAGCTTTGGTGCTGTTGCTGCGCTTCATGTTCACCGAGCGCCGCTATCACAAGTGCCTGGCGGCGATCTTCGCCCACAACGAGGCGTCGCTGACGCTCTTCGGTCGGCTCGGCTTCACCGAGGAGGGGTGTCTTCGCGAGCACGTCTTCTTCGCCGGCCGGCACCACGACCTGGTCATGATGGGCATGCTCGCCCCCGAGTTCGACCAGCGGCACACGGGGAGCGAACCATGAGCCCCCGTGGCCCGGGCGGGGTGCGGAACGGCCCTCAGCCGCGCAAGGTGGCGCGCAGACGCAGGCCGACCGGTGCGAGACCTTCGAGGGTGGTGACCTGGTGGCTGGGTCCCGGCCCGGGAGGCTCGCTCAGGTGGTAGCGGCGGGCGGTCTGGGCCGTCAGGAGCGTCAGCATCGCCATCGCCAGAGCGGTTCCCTCGCAGCCGTGCGGCCCGGTACCGAAGGAGAGGAAGCCCCCGGATCTTGTCGGCGCCCCCGAGTCGTCGAGCCAGCGCTCGGGCCGGAACTGGTCGGGCTCGGAATACTCCCGCACGTCGCGGTGGGCGGTGTAGGGGCAGACGAGAACGGTGGATCCGGCGCCGATGGTGTAGCCGGCGAGCTGAGTCTGTCGGGGCGCGCACCGGGTCAGCAGCCAGCTCGGCGGGTACAGCCGGAGCACCTCGCTCACCAGCGCCTGGGTGTACCGCAGGCCACCGAGGTGGACGTTGGTCGTCGCGGCCGGGTCCGGCGGCAGCGAGGCGGCTTCGGCCGCGACGCGGCCCGCTGCCTGGGGGTGCCGGGCCAGGTGGAGCAGGATCCATCCGGCTGCCCGGGAGGGGGTCTCGAACGTGGCGACGGTGATTCCGGGGAGCGTGTCGAGTACGGCTTCTTCCGGCAGCAGACCGTAGTGGGGCGATGGCCGGAGCATCTGTCCCAGCATGTCCTCACCGAGTCGGCCCGATGACCGACGCCGCCGGACGACAGGCCGCAGGGCGTCGGTGAAGGCGACCTGCTGCCGGGTGCGGAACCGCCGTGCCGGCGAGGGGATCCAGCGCGGCCATGTCCAACGGGACGGGCGTACGAGTACCTCCCGGGCCAGGAAGAGGCGCGAAGCATAGGGGAGCAGTGTGGGGGCGTCTTCGGAGAAGAGGTAGCTCACGCCGGTCTCGGCCAGTGCGTGCCGGACGAGAGGCAGCACCTCGACGTCCTGGCCCGGGGGCCACTGGTCGGCGAATCGAGCGGTCCGGGGCGCAATCTGGCCGATCCGCGCCGCGACCGCCTGCGCACGCATTCCGCGCATGCGGGCGGCGTGGGCGTACCCGCGCTCCTCGGCGGTCGGCGCTCCGCTCGACCACTTCAGCGGCGGGAAGAGAGGCGACGCCGCCTTGGGGAAGTCCTGCGCGCGGCGCAGAACCGCCTCACACGGGCCGGCCGCGGCGGCCACGTAGACACCCGGCTCCAGCTGCCAGACATCACCGCACTCCTCGGCGCCAAGGCGTGCCATGGCCAGCCGGTCACGGCTCCAGGCCGCGAAGCTGCCTCCGGGCAACCGCGGCGGCTCGTTCGTTCGCCCCATGAGATAGTCCCTGGCTGTCCGGCTGTCGTGCCTGTTCAGGCCGGTGTCGTAGGCAGCGTGTCCGGGAGCCGGTGAGCGCCCGGGGGGCACTCACCAGCGGTGCGGTCAGTCCTGGTCGTCGCCGGCGTACGCATCCCATTCGTGGGCCCCGTACGCACCGTAGTGACGGCTGAAGGACAGCCTTCTCAGCAGCTTGGCGATCATGATGTTCTCCTCTCGCCAATCTTCAGCGCCCAAAGGCACATTCGATATACTGCCACATGCGCCATATGTGCGATATGGGAAGAATGTCGGTGACTGGTGGGATACATTCACTACCGATCACCGGTACCCGGGAACGGAACCAGTTGTTGCCGGGACAACAACCAGAAGGACATCGTGTCGAGGTCGTCGTATGCGCCTTCGCGTGTCTATCGCAGTCCGCTGCTCGACAGCACGCGCTGGGATGCGTTCAGGCCCCGACGCGGGGACATCGTCATCTCCACCGCCACCAAAGCGGGCACCACGTGGGCGCAACGCATGGTGGCGTCGCTGATTTTCCGGAGCGCCCGTCTGCCGCGTCCCCTCATGGAACTGAGCCCTTGGCTCGACATGGCGATGGTCCCGCTCGCCGATGTCACGGCGCTGCTTTCCGGGCAGGAGCATCGCCGTTTCATCAAGACGCACCTGCCCCTGGACGCGCTTCCGTTCCATCCGGACGTGAGGTACGTGGTGGTCGGACGTGACCTGCGTGACCTCGCTCTGTCCACGCATCATCACGCCCGCAGCATGAGTTCTGCCGGACCGCGGGCCGCCCTCGCGGCCGCCGTCCAGGCGCATCGCGGCGACAGCGGCGAGAACCTCGGATCGTTCCGGCCTCCGGAAGTTCCCGAAGACGTGCACGACTTCTGGCGGGAGTTCTTCACCCGCAGTGCCTATCCCTGGGAATCGGACGGCTGGCCCTACAACTCGCCCACCCACCACCTGAGTTCCTGGTGGGAACGCCGGTCCGAACCCAACGTCTGTCTCCTCCACTACCAGGACATGCTGGACGACCTGGAGGGTCAGATGCGACGGCTGGCCGACTTCCTCCAGATCACCGTCGAGGACCGCGCCTGGCCGGACCTGGTGAAGGCCTGCACCTTCGCCGAGATGAAGACGAACGAGGCCGAGATCTGGGACTCGGGTCTCTCCGGCGCCGCCCTCGGCACGTGGAACTTCTTCCACAGGGGCACGAGCGGACAGTGGCGCACCCTGTGCTCCGAGGACGAACTCGCCCTGCACGAGCAGGCGCTGCGGCGAATGCCCGAGGAGCTCCGCTCCTGGCTCGTCCGTGACCCCACGGTCGCCGCGTGAGGAACACGCGCCCGGCGACGGGACCGGGCGGGTGACAGGCCCCGTCCCAGGCGCGGCGTCAGTCCTGCGGTCGGGTGGGCACCACGAGTTCCCGGCGCAGCGTCATCACCAGCGTACGGTGCTGGTTGTAGCCGCGGGTCTCCACGCCCACCTGACCGCGGCCCTCACGGTCGGGGATGTCGTGCTTCGCGTAGACCTCGCTCTCCGCGTAGAGGGTGTCGCCGTGCAGCAGTGGTGCGTGGTGCTCGATCTTCTCGAAGCCGCGGTGGGTGATGGCGCGCCCGGCCACGTCCGCTTCGGACAGGCCCAGGAGCAGGGAGAAGACGTAACTCCCGATGACCAGTGGTTGCTGGTACCGGGTCGCGGTCTTGGCGTAGTGGGCGTCGAGGTGCAGGGGGTGTCGCACCATGGTCAGGAGGGAGAACAGGTGATGGTCGTACTCGGTGACGGTCTTGCCCGGCCAGTGGCTGAAGACCTGGCCGACCTCGAAGTCCTCGAAATATCTGCCGAAGGTCAATGAGCACCTCTTCAGGAGCGGACACGGGGGCGTCGTCCGGGCACGGGCAATCTCGGTCACGGAGATCACTTCCACGCCCGTGCCGTCTCGAAGCCCGCGTCACCTGGTGACCGGGCGCGGCAGCGCGGCGCGGACGCGAGAAGGCCGCACACCTGCGGTCAGCTGCGTCCTCCCTGTCCTCGGGCAAGGTTTCCTGGGCGTGCCGCCACCCGCCTGGCAGCAGTACGAGCACCAGCGCGGCCGTGGCCGCACACAGGCCCGCGGAGCCCAGACCGGCCACGTGCAGCCCGGTCATGAACCGGTCGTGTGCACGGGGCTGCCCCGCAATCGCCCCGGCCACCGCGATCCCGATCGCGCCGCCGGTTGGTCGCGCAGGCCGGAACCGGCCGTGGTCCGGGAGAGCAGCGCGAGCCCGGCCCCGGTGAGAAGGAGACCCGCGACGGGGGCCCCGGGGGCCGATCCGGCTGGTGATCCGGCCGCCGAGGCCACGGGCGGGGTAGGGCACGCCGGACGCCCAGGCCGGCCAGGGCCTCGGCGGCCCATTGCCGGACGGCCGCGCTCTCGGTGCCCGGCATGCCGGGCAGGGTGCCGGCGGGGCGCGGGTCGTCCAAGGCGGTGAACACCTCGACAGCGCGGCTGCCCGAACGTGCTGAGTGCCGGAGCCGCCGCCGTCAGGGGCTCCGGCACCTGCGGCCCCAGCGCGATGAGCGTGTGCTGCGCCTCCTCGGCCACCTCGGCCGACTCCGCGTCCGGCTGAGCCACCGCGCGGGCGATCTCGTCCTCCAAGGGTGCCAGTCCGGCCGGTACGGCACGCCCGGCGCCGCCGGAATTCGTTGCGTGCCTCCGTCAGCCGTGCTTGGCTCGCCCGATGAACCTACTGCTGACGGCGAGCGGCCTGCGCAACGAGACACTGCGGGATGGACTGCGGGAGATGCTGGGAAAGCCGTTCGGATCGGCGAACGTCGTGTTCGTACCGACGGCATCGGTCGCCGAACCCGGGGACCACGGATGGGTCGTCGCGGACATGAACCGACTGCACGGTCTCGGCTGGCGGGAGTTCGACGTCCTGGAGCTGAACGGCCTGCCCCGGCAGATGGTGATCGACCGGCTGCTCCACGCCGACGTCATCTATGTCGAGGGCGGCAACCAGTACCACCTCGCGCGCAGCATCACCGGGAACGGCCTGGCCGACGGCTTCCTGGAGGCGCTGGAGAGCCGCATCTACGTGGGGGTCAGCGCCGGGTCGATGATCTTCAGCCGTCATCTCACCGGAGACTCCGCCGACGTCATCGGGGACACCAGGGACCTCCACGTGCTCGGGGCGACGACCGTGGAGCCGCCGTTCGGCCTCTTCGACTGGTACCTCAAGCCTCACCTGTACTCGCCGGACTTCCCCGAGCGTGACGACGCCTGGGCCGATCGCATCACCGCGCGGGCGGACTTCCCGATCTACTTCATCGACGACGACACGGCCGTTCGCGTCCGGGACGGCAAGGTGGACGTCATTTCTGAAGGCCGGTGGCGGTTCCAGCCGTGACTCGAGGTGCGGGGCGCGAGTCGGGGTGTCCGGCATGATGAGGCTGAGGACCTCGAGCCGTACCGGGGTGAGTTGGTGGCGTTCTGCCACCGGATGCTGGGGTCGTTCCACGAGGCCGAGGACCTGGTGCAGGAGACGCTGCTGCGTGCGTGGAAGGTCCGCCACCGGTACGACCCGGCGCGCGCGTCGGTGCGGACCCGGCTGTACCGGATCGCCACCACTGCGTGTCCGACCGCACGGGAGGGGAACAGGCGGAGTCCCCTGCCGTCCGGGGTGGGGAGGATGCCGAGCGACGCCCTCCGGGGCGGCGCTGATGCCGCTACGCCGAGGACGCCGACGCCGTGCACCGCCAGGCCGTTGCGGCCGGCGGCACCTCGGTCACCGAGGTGCCCCACCTGTTCTTCGCAGACCGGGTCGGGCGGTGCGCGATCCCCTGGGCAACGTGTACTGGATCCAGACCCGTGCGGAGGACCTGAGCCCTCAGGAGATCGAACACCGCCTCGGCGAGCCGGAGTTCACCAAGGCCATGGAGTAGGTCCAGGGCGCCGGCTTCTTCCCCGCCCGGGGAGCCGGTCAAGGCTGACGTCCAGGAGCGGGAAGTGGGCCTCCCGCGCCGACGGCGGGAGCCTCTCGGCGTAACGGATCGGGCACCCGCGCTGCCCGGCGATCTCAGGTGCCCGGAGCGTCGACAGCATGGCGGAGCCAGACGTAGTGGACCGGTTGAGCCGCGTTCCAGCGATCGGCAAGGCTGGTGTCGACCGGTGCGAACCCGGCCGCCCGATAACAGCGCAGTGCTGTCCCGTTGTGTGGATGGACACGCATGAAGACGTCGGAATACCCGGCGGCGAGGGCCCGTGCGAGCAACTCCCGCACCAGGACCCGACCGAGCCCGTTGCCCCGGCTGTCGGGAGCGACGATGATCCGGGCGAGCTCGACCTCGTCCTCGTCGGCGTCGAGCCACAACTCCCCGTAGCCCACCACCCTCTCGTCTTCCATGAGGACGTGGGCCCGCACGTCCTCGTCGCGCTGCCAATCAGTGATCACTCGTGCGGGCAGGGGGAATTCCTTCTGCCCGCACCACATGACGACTTCGCCGGCGGAAGTCGGCCAGGCCGCCACCGTGACGGCGTGAGCGGCGGCAAAAGGTAGGAGATCCATGCGTATCGATCCATCCAACATCGTGTTCGTGACGGTCTTGGGCCGCGCCTGAGCGTGTGTCGTCCCGGTCGACGACGGTCGCACTCGGCAAGCAGGCCGTCCAGGGGAGTACTTGTGCCGTATCACTCGTCAGCCTGACGCGCGGTGCCGACGGCCCCGACTGCTCGTGGCGCACCTGTGTCATGGCACAAGTGCGACGTGTGCGACCCCTTGAGCGACGGCGGGGGAGGCCGGAGGATCCAGTGATCTTTCGCTCCATGCCCGCTCTTCGCCGCGTCTCAGGAGTCATC
Organism: Streptomyces sp. NPDC059224; assembly: GCF_042754285.1. Lineage (NCBI taxonomy): Bacteria > Bacillati > Actinomycetota > Actinomycetes > Kitasatosporales > Streptomycetaceae > Streptomyces > Streptomyces sp. NPDC059224. The sequence goes on along the minus strand of NZ_JBHZAN010000004.1, from coordinate 239,521 downwards.
CTTGCCCAAGGTTCCCATTCCCCGGCCCGGGCCGATCGCCCTCGCCGTGGCGGCCACGCTCATACTCGGCGTCGTACCGGCGACCGCCGCTGTGTCCGCGTACTCCACAGGTGAGGTGTCGCACAACGACGCCGGACACCGAACCCCCGGCGCCACCGGCACGCACACGGTCACCCTGATCACGGGTGACAAGGTCACCATCGGGACGGCCTCCGACGGCACCGTCGTGCGCTCCTTCCAGGCCGCGAGCGGAGTCACCACCGGCTTCCACCGTGCTGTCCTGGACGGCGCCACCTACGTCTACCCCGACTCCGCGCTGCCGTACGTGAGCGCCGGCAAGCTCGACAGGCAACTGTTCAACGTGACACGGCTGATCGCCGAGGGGTACGATGACGCGCACAGCTCCCGGCTGCCGCTGATCGTGCGCTACACCGATGCCGCCGCCAAGTCCCGCACCCGCGCGAAGGTGGCTGGCTCGGCCGACGTCCGCCGGCTGGACAGCATCCAGGGCGCGGCCCTCGCGCAGAACCACCGGCAGGCACCGGAGTTCTGGTCCTCGCTGACCGGTGGCGCCGGCGCGACGGCCCGGTCCGCGAAGCCGTCCTTCGCGGGCGGCGTCGCCAAGGTGTGGCTCGACGGGAAGGTGAAGGCCGACCTCGCCGACTCCACCGCGCAGATCGGCGCGGACAAGGTCTGGGCGGAGGGCGACACCGGCCAGGGCGTGAAGGTCGCGATGCTCGACAGCGGCGCGGACACCGAACACCCGGACCTGGCGGGGCAGGTGTCCGACAGCGCCAGCTTCGTGCCCGGCGAGGACGACATCGCCGACTACAACGGCCACGGTACGCACGTCGCCTCGACCATCGTCGGCACGGGCAGTGCCTCCGACGGCAAGGAGCGGGGTGTCGCCTCCGGTGCCCGGCTGGCGGTCGGCAAGGTGCTCAACTCCGAGGGCAGCGGCCAGGAGTCCTGGATCATCGCGGGCATGGAGTGGGCCGCCCGCGACCAGAAGGCCCGGATCATCAGCATGAGCCTGGGCGGCGCCGGTGACAAGACCGACCCGATGAGCCAGGCCGTCGACGAACTCAGTGACGAGACCGGTGCGTTGTTCGTGATCGCGGCGGGCAACGGCGGCCCGCACTCCATCGGCAGCCCCGGAGCCGCGGACTCCGCGCTGACGGTGGGCGCCGTCGACTCCACCGACACGCTCGCCGACTTCTCCAGCCAGGGCCCGCGCGACGGCGACGGCGGCCTGAAGCCGGAGATCACCGCACCCGGCGTCGACATCGTCGCGGCACGCTCGCACTACAAGCGCGGCTCCGGCTACTACACCACCATGAGCGGTACGTCGATGGCGACACCGCACGTCGCCGGTGCCGCCGCGCTCCTCGCCTCCGAGCACCCCGACTGGACCGGCGTACAGCTCAAGGAGGCGCTGGTCAGCAGCGCCAAGGCGACGCCGGCGTACACCCCATACCAGGCGGGTGCCGGACGGCTCGACGCGTCGGCGGCCGTGCACTCCACGGTCTTCGCCACCACGAGCGCCTACTCCGGCTTCTACACGTGGCCGCCGAAGCCAGGGCAGACCGACGCCCGGACGGTGACGTACACCAACGTCGGCGACGCTCCGGCCACCCTTGGTCTCGCCGTCAACGGGACTGTCCCGGCTGGGCTGTTCAGCCTCTCCGCCGACCATGTCACGGTGCCCGCCCACGGCACCGCCACGGTCACCCTGACGGCGGATCTGGACAAGCTGGGTGGCGACCAGTCGGTCAGCGCCATGATCACCGGTACGGACGGCAGCGGAACGGTCCGCGCCCGAACCCTGATCGGCGCGGCCCGCGAGGGCCGGCGGCAGAACCTGACCGTCGTCGCCAAGGACCGATCGGGCAGGCCGTTGGAGGGCCGGGTCGTCCTGACCGCCGAACACCTCTTCACGGTGATGGACCTCGACGCGTCCGGCACCGGCACCGCGCGACTGCCCGTGGGCAGTTACAGCGGCTGGCTCACCGGTGACGTGCAGGGCGCCGACGGCCCGCACTCGCGCGGCATGGCGCTGCTCGCCTTCAACGACGCGAAGCTGGACCAGGACCGCACCGTCACCCTGGACGGCCGCCAGGCACGCCGGATCCTGGCACGGGTGCCACAGCAGACCACCGCCGTCGCGCCGCGCCTGGACGCCCACCGGTCCTTCACCGACAGCCTGGTGGAGACGTCGATGCTGCCGGACCCGTCGTACGACAGCATCTGGGCGCTCCCGACCGGCAAGAAGGTCACCGACGGCGAGTTCGAGACCGGCGCCCGCTTCCGCCTCGAACAGCCCGCACTGACCGTGAGCACCAAGTCGACGACGTTCAACGACCCGCTGGTCAAGCGCGCGGCGACGCCGCTGCCCGCCGGTACCCGCAACCTGACGGCGGTCTTCGCCGGTGACGGCACGGCCGCGGAGCTCGCGCGGCAGAACGTGCGCGGCAAGGCCGTCGTGGTGCGCGGCGCCGGCACGGAAGGGATCAAGGCGCAGGCGGAGGCCGCCGCGGCCGCCGGCGCCCGGCTGCTGCTGGTCGTCAACGACGGCGTCGGCCGTCTGCAGCCCTGGGACGAGAACCCCTGGAGCCCGCAGAGCCCTGCCCCGGTGACCGTGGCGACGCTCAACGCCGACCAGGGCGCCGACCTGCTCGCCCAACTCCGGCACGGCGAGGTCCCGTTGAAGGTCACCTCGCACCCCACGACCGACTACGTCTACGACGTCGTGCACCACTGGACGGGCGCCGTTCCGACGGATCCGACCTGGCGTGAGGAGGCCAAGGACCTCGGTCGCGTGAACGTCTCCTTCCGCAACTACCGGCAGGGCAAGGCGATGGAGTTCCGTCCGGACGTCTGGCGCGGCTGGGCCGTCGGCAACCAGCTCACCGCGCCCGCGCAGGGCGAGCGCACCGACTGGGTCACCGCCGGCACCACGTGGCTGGACGACGCCTTCATCCAGGGCGAGACCGGGCAGCACTCGATCGACCCGCTGACCTACCCGGCGCGCAGGACCGGCAAGGTCAGCTGGTTCGGCCCGATCCAGCGGCCCCGCATGGGCCCGCTCAACTACCAACCCGTGCGATACCTCGACACGATGTACATCACCGCGCCCGGCTGGGGCGACTCGGGATCCGGTCACGTAGGCGAGGCCGGCGCGAACTTCGACGTCAAGGACTGGATGTCGCTCTACCAGGGCGACCAGCAGCTCGACTGGGGCAACGCCGAGTACCTGCAGGTTCCCGGCCTCGGCGCGGAACGCCTGCCCTACCGGCTGGTCCTCGACAACGACCGCGGTACCTGGACCAGTCCGTACTCGACGCACACGCTGACCGAGTGGGACTTCACCTCCGCGGTCACCGGCAGCGACGCGGCGGTGTCCCTGCCGCTCATCCAGCTCGACTACGGCGTGGACACCGACAGGTCCGGCCGTGCCGACCGGCACGCCGGCCTCACGGTGACCGCCTCGCACCTGCCGGGCACCACCGCCGCCATCGGGAAGCCGACCGTCGAGGTGTCGTACGACGACGGCGCGACCTGGCAGCGGACCGACCCGAGCCGGTGCGACGGCGGATGGCGCACGAACCTGCGTGCGCCACGGTCCGCGCACTTCGTCACCCTCCGGGTCGGCGCCCGCGACGGCGCGGGCAACACCGTCTCGCAGACGATCACCCGGGCCTTCGGCCTGCGCTGACGTCACACCCGGGAGATCACCCCGGACAGCACCGCGTGGGCGGGACCGCAGCCGGCGGCCCCGCCCACGCCTCCTGGCAGGGCAACATCACCGGTCCGCGCCGACCAGCCCTCCTTCCGCTCAGGCCGAGGGCTGCGGAGTCCGCTCGCCGGCCGCGGGAGCGGCCGCCCCGGTGGCGGTGTAGAAGACGGATGTGCCCTGCTTGGTGCGCTGGGCCTGGTTCTTGGCCACGAGCCCCTCCAGCGTCGTGCGCACCACGGTCGTCTTCACCGCGCGGTCGGGATGCTGCTGCCCCAGCGCTGTGGTGATCTCGGCCGCCGACCGGGGTTCGTTCTGGCCGGTGAGGTGCTCGCGCACCAGGTCGACCAGCTTGGGCCCGGCCGGCCGCGGCTTCGCCGTGGTGGGCTGCTTGCCGGAGCCCTGCTTCGCCGTGGCCGTCTTCCCGCCCGCCGTCCTCTTGGCGACACCGGTTGACGCGGCCCTCTTGCGGGGAGCGGGCACCGCGGTGGCCGGGTCGGCCGCCGGCGTATCGGGCACCGCCGGCACACCAAGTGCCTCCTGGAGGTTCAACAGGACGCTGTGGTCGTGCCGTACGGCGGTCAGCTGCTCCTGCAGTGCTTCGATCTCGGCGGTGAGGCGCTCCTGCTCCTTGCGGTTGCGTTCCAGGTCGGCGGCCACCTGGGCGCTGTAGTGAGAGGTCAACTCGGTTGTCTGGGTGGCGGCTTCTGACATGGGGCTCACACTCTTCTCAGGTGTCGCAGCCGATGAGCGGCGGGCCCATGGCGTACGCGAAGTCGAAGGTTCGTGCTGTTCTGCCTGCTGCCGGGGGAGCGGCGGCAGTTACTGACGCACATCTTGGCTGTAGTGATAGTACGTAGGACGGCCGCGTTGGTCTCTGTCCATGGCCGTGAATCGACGAATGACCGGCACCGGTGGCGACGCTGTGACCGTCACCGTCCACCACTGGTCGGGTCCGGTGGGCTCCGGTGCGGGGCTGCGAGTCAGGGCGGCAACGCGACCGCTCAGGCGTGGTGTGGTCCGATTCCCCATGACGCAAAGGGCCTCCAGGCCGTTCGTCGTCACCTGCCGCGCGTGGTCACCGACCGCTGGACGAGCGTTCCGCCGTGTGCTGCGGGTCGACTGCCGCAAGCACGGTGTCAGCGAGTTACGCGGCGGACCGTCCGCCACCCGCGTCGGTGGCTGCTCCATAGCGGCCCGCTGGGTGAACGCGGGCACGTACCAGGGCGTCGGCATGGCCGAGAACGGACGTGATCAGTTCGTCCACCGTGAGTGATCCGCAGTGTGCGGCGACGTGCGCCGGCACCTTCCGGTCCGGGGTCTTCCAGGGGCCCCGGGTGCCGGGCCGGCCCGTCCGTGCTCAGGCACTCGAACCCGCCGCTACGCCCTCGGCGCCCAGAGCGCGTGACACGATCACGCGCCCCGGTCCCAGCAGTCGTGCCGTGGTGGAGCGTGCGACCTGATGCACGACTTCACGCGGACGCGGCGTCGGGAAATCGACCGTTGCCCAAGTGGTGGCCGACAACGGTGCGGCGGGTTCTGCGCGTGAACGTGGTCGGGAGCGGTCTGGTGACGTACATGCTGTTCCCGGGATGCGCTACGGGGCGTACGCCCACGACGCTCATGCCCGATCCGGCCTCGCGCGTCCGGCCAGGGCGGCCGCTTCCCGTGTGGCCGAGCCCGCCGACACCCGGGCGACCGTCGTCGTACGGCGCGTGAGTGCCGCCGCCTCGCTGCCGACGGGCATTCTCGGCGCGTACGACCTCAACGGGAGCAGGTGGGCAGGAAGGCTGCTGCCGCGGATCGCGCAGCGCCTCGACCCGGACACGCAGGTGTACTGCCACGAGCGTGGCTTCTGGGAGGGGACCGCCAACCGCACCTGGGACGCCTCGACCGGCACACTCGCTCTCGTCCGGCCGCTGTCCGGCGGGGTGACCCAGACGTACGTCCTCTACATCGGGACGCAGGCCTCCGCGCGAGCGTCGGCACCCGCGTTCCAGAAAGCCGGGCCAGCTCCGCTCGCCGTACGCAACGCCGCAGGCCACCGACGGACAGGTTCGGTTGGACGGTGGCCAGTAACCGACATGCTGTCCTGTTCGGCCTGCTGATGCGGTGGGATGACCTGATTCATCGCCATCGGTGGGAGGGGGCGGACATGAACACGTTTGCCGAGTCGGGTCTGGCTTGTGCGGCGACCGAGGCGGAGCGGGGGGTCTGCCGGTGTGGCGCGGGCGTCGGCGCCGATGGCCCGAAGGCTGCCGAAGAAAGGTTCCGCGGGCTGCTGGAGGCGGCACCGGACGCCATGGTGATCGTGGACGACACCGGAACCATCAGACTGGTCAACGCCCAGACCGAGGCCCTGTTCGGCTACAAACGTGAGGAACTTCTGGATCGTCCGGTCGAGTTGCTGATGCCGCACCGTTTCCGTGGTCATCACACGGTCCACCGCGACGGGTACGCCGCCAACCGGCAGGTCCGTCCGATGGGCGCGGGGCTCGACCTGCACGGGCTGCGCAAGGACGGCACCGAGTTCCCCGTCGAGATCAGTCTCAGTCCGCTGGAGACCGTGGACGGACTGCTGGTCTCCGCCGCCGTCCGCGACGTCAGCGACCGCAAGGCGGCCGAGGCCCGCATCAACGAGCTGGCCGCACTGGTCGAGTCGTCCCAGGACGCGATCCTGGCGAAGACCCTCGACGGCTACATCACCTACTGGAACGCGGCTGCCCAGCGGCTGTACGGCTACACGGCCGAGGAGGTCATCGGCCGGCACGTGTCGCTGCTCTCCCCGCCCGAACTGCGCGGTGAGATCAGCGCGCTCCTGGAGCGGCTGCTGCACGGCGAGAAGGTCGAGCACTTCGAGACGCTCCGGGTGACCAAGGACGGCCGCCTGCTGGACGTGGACGTCACGATCTGGCCGACCCGGGACACCGACGGCATGGTCGTCGGGGCGTGCGCCATCGTGCGGGACATCAGCGACCGCAAGCGCGCGGAGGCCGAACTGACCGCGCTGTACGAGCAGCAGCGGCACATCGCGCTCACCCTGCAGCGCAGTCTCATGGGCACCCCGCCCGCGATTCCGGGCCTTGCCACCGCGAGCCGGTACCGGCCCGCCACACAGGGTGCGGGAGTGGGCGGTGACTGGTTCGACCTGATCCCCCTGGGCGCCGGCCGGGTCGGCGTCCTCATCGGTGACGTGATGGGCCGCGGCCTCGACGCCGCCGCGGTGATGGGCCAGTTGCGCTCGGCCGCGCACGCGCTCGCCAAGACCGGCATGCAGCCCCGGCAGCTGATGCAGGCCCTCGACACCTGCGTCGAGGACCTCGACGTGCCGGACCAGTTGGTGACCTGCTGCTACCTCACCATCGCGCCGGACACGGGTACGGTCACCGTCTGCTCCGCCGGTCATCTGCCGATCCTGGTGGCCACCCCCGGCGGTACCGTCAACAGGCTCCCGGCACAGGTCAACGCCCCGCTCGGGGTCGGTGATGTGCTCTACGAGCAGTCGTCGACGACCGTGGCACCGGGCGCCACCCTCATTCTCTACACCGATGGCCTGGTGGAGACGCCCGGCAGCGACATCGAGGTCCGGATCGCCGAACTCACCTCGGTGCTGCGCGGGTTCTTCGCCGCTCCACCGAGTCTGGAGACCGCCGCGGACCACGTCCTGAGCCGGCTGCTGCCGGAGACCGACAGCCACGACGACGACGTCACCCTCCTGTTCGCCCAGTTGCCGGCCGCACCCCCGGCCGCCGTCACGACCGATCTCCTGGCCGTCCCCTCGTCAGTGCCCGAGGGCCGCGCGTTCCTCAGCAAGGCGCTGCTCTCCTGGGACTGCACGGGCCCGTCGGACGAGGCGCTCCTCCTGCTCTCCGAGATTCTCACCAACGCCGTTCAACACGCGGAGGGCCCCATCGGTCTGCACCTGTGCCGAACGTCCAGCGAACTCACCATCGAGGTCAGCGACCGCAGCCCGCACCTGCCTCAGCCCCGTATCGCGGCCGGGGACGAGGAGTCGGGCCGGGGCCTGTTCCTGGTCCGCACCCTGGCCGACACGTGGGGCGTACGCCCCACCGACGAGGGCAAGACCACCTGGTTCACGCTGAGGCTCTGACGCGGGTGTCACGGACTTCGGCGCAGCCCCCCGTCGTCCTGCGCCCGGTGGAGGGCGAGCGGGAGGGTCTCCTACGTGAACCAAGACCCCTGAAGGTGAGGTGGTCTTTGGTTTCCTGGTACCGAATGACGTCACTGCTGACGTCACTGCTGACGTCGGCCGCGGCCGCCGAGCAGCCTAGCGAGCATCCCCCGGCCCCGCGCCGTGGTCGCGGCGGCCCGGGACAAGAGCCTCGCGCTGCCGGCCGCAGAGGACTTCACCTCCGCTCCCGGGATCGGGGCAGCGCGACGGCCGACGGCCACGAGATCTCCGCCGGAGCCACCGGGGCGGTTGCTCACCAAGCCGGGGACCGGGGCCTGCGACGCTCGGTCGCCACGGGCCGCGGAGCTTGCCGCCGAACTGGAGGACGACGGCCGGACCGCCGCCCCGCACGGCGAGCCCGTGCACGGCCACCGGTGTCGGGACTGCTGCTGCGGCACCGGCAGGATCCGCGGCGTCGACCACGCCACCCAGCTCACCACGCTCAAGGCGGAGTTGAGCGGGTCGCCCAGGTCCGGGCCGCAGGCGGACGATCCGTCCGGCTGGGGCAGGTCAACGATCCCGACGCGACCTCCGGCATCGCCCACTGGGTCACGGCCGGAGGTCCCCGACTCGCCGGTCCGCTCGAGATCCTCGGCCTGTACGCGTTCACTCCGTCCCGGCGGGCTCGTCGGTCTGCGGCCGAGGAACCGGCTCGGTTCGCCCGCCCGCCCGCCCGCCCGCGCGAGGCGGCGGGCGGGCAGGGCGGCGGCGAGGCGGTCGTGGATGTGCCGCCACCGACCCGGCGGCCAGGGCGATCCCACCGCCGGCCCTCCACCACAACCCGCCGGTCATGTCGGCCCCCAACTTCTTGCCGGCCGTGGCCCTCCCCCACGGCTGGTCCCGGAGCAGGCCAACTTCCGGGGCCACTTCAGGACGTACGGACCTCGGTGGCTCAGTACACGTGGTCATCGAGCGGATTCCGCGCAGGGGGCGGGAGAACGGGCGGTTCACCGTCGACACTTGCCTGACAGACGCCCGCTGCAGCCGGCGCGACCTGTGGTCCCACTGAAGTGAGCGGATCGTCCTGACCCTGTTCGGCAGGGGCGAAGCACTGCCGGAGGGAGTCGCCCCCATCGTCCGCCGTCCGGCCCCGGACGGCTGCACTGCTTCTCCTCGGTCACCGATGAGTTGCGGTGTGCCGGACGGTCCAAGTCGGCACATCCGACAGAGGAGAACCCGATGGGCAAGACGCGCTCGCATCCGCTGACTCACACCGCCCGTCGCATGTTCGAACTCCTGGAGCCGATCTGCCTGGTCACCTTCGTCGCCGACGAAAGCAACGAGGAACTGGCCGCACTCGGCCACCGCACCTACTGGGACGGCTACTTCGCCGGCCGCGCCGCACCACTGGGACGGGTGCCGGCCCACGTCGTGCACGCGGCCTTCTACAACTTCGCCGACGGGGAAGCCGCCCGGCACATCCCCAGTGCCTGGGAGACGATCCCGCCCGAGGCTTCTGTCGCCGCGCGGGAGCGGGGCAGCGCGGCCTCCCTACGGCGCATCCTCGGCGAGGAGCCGGCCGACTCCCCGGGCCTGGTACGTGCCGCAGACCTGACCACCAAGGCCGCGACGAGCGCCCCCACCGAAGGCCGGGTGATGTACGCCGGCATGCGCAGCCTCGAGGTACCCAGCGACCCCGTCGCCCGGCTGTGGCATTCCGCGACCATGCTGCGCGAGCACCGCGGCGACGGTCACATCGCCGCTCTCGTCGGCGCGCGCATCGGCGGCACGGAGGCGCACGTGCTCTCCGCTCTGGAACGGGGCATCCACCCACCGGAGTCGTTCGGACGCATTCATCACCTGCCGAAGGAGCGCCTGGCGGCGGTCATGGACGGCCTGCGCGAACGCGGACTCGTCGACACCGACGGCCACTTCACCGACGCCGGCCGCGCGGCCAGACAACGTATCGAAACCCTCACCGACGAACTCGCCACCCCGCCCTATGAAGCCCTGTCCCTCCCCGAACTCGACGAACTGATCACCCAGCTCGAACCCATCACCGCGACCCTGGTGGCCACCGGCTCGCAGTGACACGCGGAAAGCGCTGAATAATCGTGGGATCCAGGCGGAACACCCAGACGGAACGTCCCGCCCAGGTTCGGCTGCTGCCTCCCGTACCCCGACGGTGTGCCCGTCCTTGTCGAGAAGGCGGGCCGTCACCATTCCGCTCCGGTCGCCGTCCGATCTCCCAGGCCGCCGCAAACCGCCACCCCGGCAGCGAAGGAGGAGATCGCTCACTACGCCTGCCGCTGCGGGACCTCCGGTGCAGTGACCAGGGTCACTGGCTTGTCTTCGGTGCGGCTTGTTGACCTGTGGATCGAGGGGTAAATGGTTGTCGTCCTGCAAGCATTTGCCCCGGCGGTGACGGCTGCCGGGCAGGGAAGACTCTCGGAGTTGAGATCACGATGGAGTACTCGGGAAACGGGCGTCCCACGCCCAGCGACATGCCGGGTCTGGTTCGGCAGGCGGACGTCGCCAGACAGTTGGCTCAGCTGAGGCAGGAGATCGACCAACTGCAAGAGGCGATCGCCTCGCACGCCGTCATCGACCAGGCCATCGGCGTGGTCATCTCCCTGGGTAAACTCCCCCCGGAGCAGGGGTTCGAGGTACTGCGGACGGTTTCCCAGCACACCAACACCAAGCTCCGGGAGGTCGCCGCACTGATCGTGAACTGGCCGGCCGGCGGGCCGCTTTCCGACGAGATCCGCCGGGTCCTGGAACAGGCCCTGACGGCTCTCCGCTTCCCCTGACCAGGTCACGGGGCGGGCGTTGCGGCGGCTGAGGGATCGGTGTGTTCGCCGGTGACGAGGTAGACCATGCGGCGGGCGATGGAGACGGCGTGGTCGGCGAAGCGTTCGTAGTAGCGGCCGAGGAGCGTGACGTCGACCGCGGTCTCCACCCCGTGGTGCCAGCGGTCGTCCATGAGGTGCTGGAAGATGCCACGGTGCAGCTCGTCCATGCGGTCGTCGTCCCGTTCCATCTGCGCCGCTGTTTCCACGTCGCGGGTGACCAGGACGTCGGCGGCCTGTGCCATCAGGCGCTGGGCGAGCTGGCTCATCTCCAAGACGGTGCGGCGCAGATCCTGTGGCACGGCCTGGAGGGGATACCGCCGCCTGGCCACCTGGGCTACGTGCTGGGCCAGGACCGAACAACGCTCCAGGTCCGCGCTCATGCGCAGCGAGGTGACCACCACCCGCAGATCGGTCGCGACCGGCTGCTGGCGGGCCAGGACGGCGACGGCCCGGTCCTCCAGGTCTCGTTGCAGGCCCTCGACACGGCCGTGAGCCCCGATCACACTCTCCGCGAGCTCAAGGTCCGCGTCCAGCAGCGCACTGGTAGCCCGCGCCATGGCGGAACCGACCAGATTCGCGATGCCGACCAGGCCCTCGCCGATGGAGTCCAGTTCCGCGTGATAAGCGTCCCGCATGCCAACCCACTCTCCGGTTGCCCGCCGTCCTGCACCCGCCACATTCCCACAACGCCGCACACCTCTGGCCCGGCATTCCCGGCATCACGCGAAGGCTTCAGTCCAACGGCGCGCCGATCCCCCGTTCGCCCGCCGGATACGTGGCGCGGTGTATCAGGGTCGGTAGACCATCCCGGGCCGGGGCTTGGCGGGGGCGAGCAGCTGCGACACCGTGACGATGGTGTAGCCCTGCTGCTTGAGCGCCTTGAGGATCCCCGGGACGGCGGGCACGGTCCCCTTGTGCAGGTCGTGCAGCAGGATGATGCCGTCCCGGTGGGTCTGGTCGAGCACCCGCTTCGTGATCAGGGCGGAGTCGGTCGTCTCGTAGTCCTTGGCGGTGACGCTCCACAGCACCTGCGCCAGGCCCAGCTCCCGGCAGACCTTGGCCACCTTGCGGCTGGTACGGCCCTCCGGCGGGCGCATCAGAACCGGCTTGGTGCCGGTGATCCTCTCGATGGCGTTCTGGGTCCGGCCCAGCTCCTGTCGGATGCCGTCCTCGTCGAGGTCGGTCAGCCTCTTGTGATACCAGGTGTGGTTCCCGATCTCCTGCCCGTCGTCCGCGATGCGGCGCAGGATGTCGGGGTACTTGGAGATGTGCCCCTTGCCCTGCACGAAGAACGTGGCGTGCAGACCCTGCTGCTTGAGGATGTCCAGCAGCTTGGGCGTGGTCGGGCTGGGACCGCCGTCGAAGCTGAGCGCCACGCATTTCGCCTTGCGGCAGTCGACGTTCCCGGTGACCGATCCCGACGCCTCGGCCCGGGCGGCGCGCGGTGAGGTGTGATCGTAGGTCGTGACCGTCAGGGCCAGGGTGACGGCGACGGCGAGGGCGACGGTCACCACGGCCACGACGGCCACGAGTATGCGCGAGCGTCTTGTACGTGCCTTGATGAGCATAGGAGTGCCTTCTTCTTTCGGAATGGGTTGGAGTGAGTGGTAGTGGGTGTTATCGCGCGCGGGTGAGCGCGGGCTTCGTGGCGTGCTCCCGTGACCGCATGTCGAGGGTCAGGCGTTGCCTCAGACGGCGTCCGAGCCGGCGCTCCACCAGGATGTGGACGAGCATGGACAGCCCCAGCATGCAGATGACGGACAACGCCATCGCGGGCAGCGGACCCGGCCTCGGGAAGGCCTGGATCAAGCCCTTGGCCAGCGGGACGCCGAGGCTCTGGTGGACGAGGTAGAAGGGGTAGGTGAGAGCCCCCGCGGTGACCGCCCAGCGCCATCGCACCCCGGACAGCGGGCCGGTTCCGGCGAGGACCAGCAGCACCAGGCAGAGGGTGAGTACGACCGCGCAGACGGCCCAGGAGGGACGGCCCTCCCCGGGGGGTACGGCGGCATGGTCGGCGACGCGCAGATCGAGCACGGTCAGCTGGTAGCACCAGGCGAAACCGAGCAGCAGCCAGAGGAGGAGGCTCTGTCCGAACCGGTGCATGAGGTAGAGCAGGATCCCGGCGACGAACAGGCCGGTGTACCGGGGAAGCAGGAACTCGTCGATCAGCGGTGAGTGGAGTTCAAGGGCGATGACGCCGGCCAGGAGCCAGGCTCCGCAGAAGGCCACCACCCGCCGGTAGGTCAGGCCGAAGACGAGCAGCGCGACCATCAGCAGGTAGAAGCGCGCCTCCACCCAGAGCGTCCAGCTCACGCCGTCGACCGTGGCCAGTCCCATCGGTCCCGGGGCCATCGTCAGGTTCCCGAGGACGGTGCGGGGGTCGATGCGCGTAGCGGAGGGCCAGTCTCCCAGCCGGGAGACCAGGACGAGGACCACGACCAGGAGCACGGCGCACCAGTAGGCGGGGAAGAGCCGGGAGATGCGGGAGACGGTGAACTGCGCGGGAGTCCGTCCCCAGCAGCTCATGCAGATCACGAATCCGCTGATGAGGAAGAAGAATTCGACTCCGAGCCAGCCGTAGCGGCTGATCTCGTGCAGGAACGGAGCGAGATCCCGGAGTTCGACTCTGCCCCAGTAGTGCGGGGTGGGCGTGCCCAGGAAGTGGTAGGCGGCCACCATGAGCGCAGCCAGCAGGCGGAGTCCGTCTATCGCCGTCAGGCGCGACTGGTCGTGGTGAGATTCGGAGGAGGGCATGTCGCCACCGGTGCCGTGTCAGCGGACGGTGGGGAGAGATGAGCGGCCGGGGTGATGCGGGGCGCGACCGGTCTTGTGGGTGGCGTCGGCGGGCATGGCGAAACGACCTCCGTACAGGGTGAGAAGAGGGAAGAAGGCAGGGAGGAGAGAGGCGTGCGAGGTGCGAGAGGTGCGGGGTGCTGCTTCCGCGCGGTCGCCGTGGTCAGACGCGGCGGTGCAGGAGCAGCACGGTGACGCCGGTGAGCAGGACGGCCAGACCGCCGAGAATCGCGGTGTCGGTCCACTGGAAGGCCCAGTAGTCACCCGCGGGATTGGCCTCGTAGAAGCGGGCGACGTAGCCGTGTGTCGCCATGCATTCCCTGAGCTGGGTTCCCGACGGAAAGGCGCAGTTGAACACGGAGTCGTGGCGGCCGGACGCGGTGATCAGGCCGTAGTCGCCGGTCGACCACTTCTCGCCCATGGGCGCCTTGGGGGTGCTGCCCGCGCTGACGTAGGTGTGCGGCGGAACCAGGAGCCGCGACCAGTGGGTCCATTCGAGCAGGAGCACCATCGCCCCGGTCGCCAGCAGCGTCAGGCCCATCGCTTCGACGACCCTGCGGGTCAACAGGCCGAGGAGGGTGCCGGCTGCCAGGCCGAAGAGGGCGGCCGCGACCACACGGGGGCCGGAACCGCTCAGGGCCGTGTCGTCGTACCAGAACAGTCCGTAGCTGCGGTCGGCGGCTGGTCGCCACCACCAGGCGAACACCGCCGCGAGCAGGCCGGAGAGGGCTGTCGTGGTCGTCGCGGCCAGGGCGAACCGGGAGGCGAACCACTGACCGCGGCTCATCCCCTGGGCGAGGATCATGCGGTGTGTGCCCAGTTCCCGGTCGCGGCCCAGCAACGGGGCGCCCCAGAAGACGCCGATGACGACAGGCAGGACGACGTTCAGCGCCCCGAGGTACTTCAGCGGTTCGATGTCCAGCAGGAGGGGCGGGCCGCTGTCGGACCGTGTGCAGTACAGCGGCCCGGTGGCGCAGTGGTCGAACAGTCCGCTGTGCAGGGCGTCGAGCATGTCCGAGCGGTAGTACGCGGCGATCGCCACCGTGACGGCCAGGGCGGCCGCACCGACGCCTGCCGGCAGGCGTTGCTGGCGCCAGGCCAGCCAGAGAGAGCCTTTCACGCCGCAACCTCCGTCCGCCCCACCGCGGCGGCGGGCTCGGGCTGGTCCTCCGCCCGGAGGTAGCCGATCAAGATGTCCTCCAGCCTGGGGGGTGCCGCGTGCCAGCCGTCGCGCAGCGGTCCGCGTTGCCGTACCAGGGCCGTCAGCTGTCTGCCGACGGTACGACGCTGCACGATGGTGTGCTGTGTGGCCAGGACGTCGGCCTGGTCGGCCGGCCCGGTCAGTACGGTGTGGCTCGCGCGCAGTGCCTCGGCGTCCTCGCTCAGTTCCGCGCGGCCGTCGCGGAGCATCAGCACCCAGTCGCAGGTCTCCTCCAGCTCGGGCAGGACGTGCGAGGACAGCACGATGCTCGTGCCGCGCTCGGCGGCCTCGGCCATCAGCTCCGCCATGATCTCGCCTCGTGCGACGGGGTCGAGGTCGGCCAACGGCTCGTCGAGCAGCAGGAGTTCGGGCCGCTTGCCGAGGGCCAGGGCGAGCGCGACACGAGTGCGTCGACCGGGGGACAGTTCGCCTGCGCGGGAGTGGAGCGAGATGCCGCCCTCGTGGACGATCCGCTCGGCGGCCGCCCGGTCCCACGTGGAGTTCAGCTTCTCGCCCATCAGCAGGGTGTCCGCCACGGTGGAACGGGGGTAGAGCGGCTTGTCCTGGGTGAGCAGGGCGACCCGGGTGCGGGCGTCGGCCGTGCCAGGTGTGGCACCCAGCACGCGCAGTTCCCCGGCGCCGGGTCGCAGGAGGCCGCCGGCCAGGTGCAGCAGAGTGCTCTTGCCGGCGCCGTTGCGGCCGACGAGTGCGGTGATACGACCGCTGGGTACGGTGAACTCACAGTCCCGCAGGGCCTTGGCGCCTCGCCTTCGGTATCGGAACCCGAGTCCCGCGGCGCACAGTGCGGCTGGTGCGTCAGGCTCGGTCATGAGTGCTCCCTCCTCCGTTCCCGGTCGCCCGGGGTGATGCTGCCGTGTGCGTGGTCATGGGCGTCCAGGGCCGCGGTGACCATGGCGAGGACGTCGGCTCGTTCGAGGCCCTCGGCCCGGGCGCGTGCCACCCAGTCGGTGATCTCCCGGCGCAGCGGCGAGTCGTCCTCCGCGCCGGGCCGGGCCAGTGAACGCGTCACGAAGGTTCCGAGACCGCGGCGCAGTTCGACCAGGCCCGCCTGCTCCAGGTCGCGGTAGGCCCGGAGCACGGTGTTGGGGTTGATGGCGGTCGACGCCACCACCTCCTTGGCCGTGGGCAGCTTGTCCCCGACCTTGAGGAAGCCCATCCGGAGCGCCCGTTCGGTCTGCTCCACGATCTGCACGTAGGCCGGTACGCCGCTGCCGCGGTCGATCCGGTAGTCGATCACGTGGCCTTCCTCGGTTCCACCATGCTTGTACTAATGAATTAATGGAAGCATGGTGGATGTACGGCGGCGCTGTCAAACACCTGTGAGCCAGCAGACAGCGGGCACATCGTGTGTCACACCGTCCGGTCCCGCTCGGTCTAAGGAGTGTCGAACAACAAACAGAGGGTCTGATGCGAGAAATTGTGATTGTCGGTGGCGGCTATGCGGGCTTCTACACCGCGTGGGGCCTGGAGAAGAGGCTCACTGCGGCAGAGGCGCGGATCACGGTTGTCGACCCCCGCCCCTATATGACATATCAGCCTTTCCTGCCCGAGGTGACGGCCGGGTCGGTCGAGGCCCGGCACGCCGCCGTGTCCCTGCGGCGGCATCTGCGTCACACCCGGCTGATCGCGGGGACCGTGACCGCGATCCGTCACGCCGACCGGGCGATCACCGTACGGCCCGCCAGGGGAGCGGAGTACGAGCTGCGGTACGACACCCTCGTCGTCACGGCAGGGGCCGTGACCCGCACCTTCCCCATCCCCGGGCTGGCGCAGCACGCGATCGGCCTGAAGCACGTCGAAGAGGCGGTGGCCATCCGCGACCGCCTGATGACCGCCTTCGACCAGGCGGCGTCCCTGCCGCCCGGCGCCGAGCGCCGAAGGCTGCTGACCGTGACGTTCGTGGGCGGCGGGTTCTCCGGAGTCGAAGGCTTCGGGGAACTCCTGTCGCTCGCCACGGCCATGCTGAAGTCGTATCCGGAACTGAGCGGTGACGAGCTGTCCTTCCACCTGGTCGAGGCACGCGGCCGTATCCTGCCCGAGGTGGGGGACAAGCCGGGCGCCTGGGTGGTGCGTTCCCTGGAACGCCGTGGTGCCCACGTTCACCTCAACACCCAGATCCGGTCCCTCGTCGACGGCCGTGTGGTGCTGTCCGACGGGGCGGAGTTCGATTCGGCGCTGGTCGTGTGGACCGCCGGCAACGCCTCCAACCCGGTGGTGCACAACCACTCGGATCTGCCGATCGACGCACGAGGCCTGCTCGTGGTCCGGCCCGACCTGCGCGTGGGCACCGAGGGTGCGGCCGTGCCCGATGCGTGGGCGGCCGGGGACGACGCGGCCGTTCCCGACCTCGCTTCGAGGGTGCCGGGGGCCCACACGGTGCCGAACGCCCAGCACGCCGTGCGGCAGGGCAGACGCCTCGCGAAGAACATTGTGGCCGACCTGCGCGGAGGGCGGATCAAGAACTACCGTCACAGCAGCCTGGGGGTGGTGGCCACGCTGGGACTGGGGCGGGGCATCTTCCAGTACAAGAGGATCGTCATCAAGGGGCTTCCGGCCTGGCTGATGCACCGGGGTTACCACATGCTCGCCGTGCCCTCCTGGGAACGTAAGATCCGCGTCCTCACCGTCTGGCTCACGGCCGCCGCCTTCGGCCGGGACCTCGTCTCTCTCGCCTCCGTGCAGCATCCGCGGGACGCGTTCGTCACGAGCGGCGATCCGCGGCGACCCGAGGAGAACCCGACGAGCGCCCGCACCGCCGTATGAGCCCGGGAGAGAACGACGACCGCGGGCCCGGCGCCCTTCCTGTGGAGTGCACCATGAACACCGGTGAGGAGGCCGCACGCGGCCTGACCGACATCGAGACCTTCCTGTACCGGCACGCCCACCTGGGGGCGGCACGGCGGCGCGTGGAGGTCTTCACCACGGGGGTGCAGGGACTGACCCGGGAGCAGAGGGCGGACATCGAGAGCTGGTACCTGAGGGAACAGACCTACGTCGCACACCTGGTGACGGACCATCTGGCCGACAGTATCGGCGAGCTGCAGCGGCAGCACCGGGCCCGTTTCACACGGTGGCTACGAGGAACGCTCACCGCGATGATCCTGGTCACCGTGGCCATGTCCGTGGGCGTCGCGGTGCTCCTGGCATCACTCGGCTGACCGGGAACGGGGGGCGCGGTAGAGGCCGCGCCCGGTCCGCCGGATGCGGGAGGCGCCGACAAGGCGATCGAGTGTGCTGCGGACCCCGTTGATGCTTCCGCTGTCGTCGTCGCGGCCCAGGGCGGCGGCCACGTCACGGGCCCGTACATCGATGTCGCCGGCCCCGGCGAAGTACTCCATGATCTGCTCGGTGAGCCGGCCGTACTTCTTCTGCCCGTCCGCGCTCTCGCCGTCCCTCTCGCCCGCAGGCTCCTGATCACGAGGCGTGGGTACGGTCGCAAGGCTCGCGGAGTCGGTGGCCGCGACGTCGGCCTGAGGTGCCACACCCTTCGCGACCTCGGCCTCTTCCGCGGTGGCCGGGGCACGCATCAATGACTCGAAGGCGCTGAGAGCCTGTCGCACCGAGCCGAGATGGGCCACGACCGCGGCGAGTTCCCTTTCCAGCGCCTGCTTCTGCATCTGCAGACGGGCCAAGTCCTCCTGAAGGCGTTCGGCGGTGACCGCGACGTCGCGCATCGAGTGGGTCGCAGGGACCATGCGTTCCTCTTCTCCTCTGCACGCTGTGGGACGTCGCTTCGGCTGCGCGACGCTCGGCCCAAACGCGGAAGCGGTACTCCCAGACATGATATGCGCAGGTCCGGAGGGAACCGTGGCGTCCTGCCGGTCGGCATCGGCTTCCGCGCGCGTATCACCCGGCGGCTGGGGCGAATCACCAGATCATGCGATGCGCCGCAGGACATCCGGAGTCCCTGCCGCCCGTTCAGGACCCTCCCGTGAGAAGTGAGGTCCGGCGCCCGCGCGACCCACCGTGCGTTCCCCTCCGTGTCACACCTTATGATTCTCCTGAATCACTCGATCATGCGATGCGTTCATGCGCCACCCTGGCGAAGTATGTGCTGGTTGGTGACCCATGCGCCGGTCGGGCCGCGGGAACAGGTCGATTCGGACCTCTCGGTTCCCGCACCGCCCGAGCCCGCGCGGGACCTCATGCCCGGCGCGATGCCGGCCACGAGGAGCGCGTCGCGGTACGGCCGGCCGAAGCCGCCCGATCGCACGCGGTAGCGAGGTGATTCCGGCACGCGGCAGCGCAGCCCGGAGGAACGAGGACCACAGATTCATGCATGCCAATCCGTCCCCCACGACGGGCGACCTCGACGAGGCTGTTTCCACGTTTGTGCGGTACAGGCCGCGGCTCTTCGGGATTGCCTACCGGGTGCTCGGCAGCGTGGCCGAGGCCGAGGACGTGGTCCAGGAGGTGTGGCTGCGCTGGCAGAAGACGGACCGATCCGTGGTGCTGAGCCCGGCCGCCTTCCTGTCGAGTGCGACGACCCGCCTGGCCGTCAACGTGGCGCAGTCGGCGCGGATGCGCCGGGAGACCTACATCGGGCCGTGGCTGCCCGAACCCATCGACACCTCCGTGGACCCGGAGGTGGGGGCGCAGCGGGCCGAGGCGCTGGACATGGCACTGTTGCTGGTCCTGGAGAAACTGAGTCCCACCGAGCGGGCCGCGTACGTCCTGCGCGAGGCGTTCGACTACTCGTATCCGGAGATCGCGGAGATCCTTCAGCTCAGCGTGGTCAACGTCCGCCAGATCGTGAGCCGGTCGCGCAGACGTCTGACGGGCGAGCCACGGGCGAGCGTGGACGCGCTGGAGCACCGACGGCTGCTGGACGCCTTCGTCTCGGCGGCCCGTACCGGGGACGTGGCCTCGTTGGAATCCGTCCTCGCTCCCGACGTCGTCAGCCTGTCCGACGGCAACGGCCTCAGAGGCGCCGCACGCCTGGCCGTGGTGGGCCCGGCGAGTGTGGCCAACCTGGCGACCGCCACTCGGCGGTTCTGGCGGGGGACCGACCTGCGGCCGGTCCAGGCCAATGGCCGGACGAGCGTGATGATGTACCGCGGCGGTGCCCCCAGCACGATTCTGACGATCGCCGCTTCGAGGGACGGCATACACAAGGTGATGTGGGTGTTCCACCCGGACAAGATCGCGGCATTTCTGAAGTCGCGGTCCCGGTCCGCGCCGGTGCCCGGCCCGGCTTGATCCGCGGGGTGTGCCCGGGGGGCGGGGCCGACGGTTTCCGGTTTGTGGGGGCTCCCGACTGGAGGCAGGGTGGTCTTGGAGCCATGCGCATGAGGCAGTGGACGGACCGGGCTGTCGCGGTACACGCCGCCCGGCCGGCGCCGCCACGACCAGTGCCGAACCGCCGGTTCCGGGATGATCACGGAGGTGTGGCAATGTCGGCAGATGACGCAGTGAACGAGACCGTCGGACAAGACATCGAGTCCACGGTCGGCCCGAGGATGCTGGCGGACGTCAGGCCTCCCTTCGTTCCCGAGGGAGCTTCCGGGATGACCATCTTCGTCGAATGGCCCCCCGGCCACCCGGGGACACCTCCGCACCGTCACTCGGGGCCGTGCTTCGGCTACGTCCTCGAAGGCGCGGTCCGCTGGGAGCTGGAGGGCGAGCCGGAACGTGTGATCAAGGCGGGTGAGACGTTCTGGGAGCCCGGCGGCGAAGTGATCCACTACCAGAACGGCAACGCCTCGTCGGACGCGCCGGCCAAGTACATCGTCTTCATGATGTGCGCGCCCGGTCAGCCGATGCTCACCCTGGTCGAGGAGCAGGAGCTGACCGAGCGGGCCCATCTGCGGGCCCCGCGCGCCACGGCCTGACCCGGCGGGCACGCACAGCCCGACGCGGGCCTCGTCCGGACCCCTGGGCCGTTTCCTTCGGATCATCTGATCGCGTCCACGTACCGCACCGGGACTCCGTGGATGGACCTGCCCGAGCACTTTGGCTCGTGGAAGGGTGCCCACAACCGGCTGCGGAAGCGGTCCGCCGACGGGACCTGGGAGACGGCCTTCACCGCCCTGCTCGCCCAGGCCGATGCCGATCTCGACCGGGTCGTTGCTGTCGACTCGACCGCCGTGCGCGCTCATCCGCACGCCGCCGGTGCCCGTCAAAAGGCGCCCCGGCCGGCGAGCCGGCCGACCATGCCCTCGGGCGGTCCCGCGGCGGCCTGACCACTCACCTCGCCGCGGACGGCCACTGCAGACCGCTCCCCTTCATCTTCACGCCCGTCACGCACCCGCATTCACCCAGGTCATGACGCTTACGGGTGCCGAGGCCGGTCGGCAGGCACAGGACCACTCCGGAGATGGTCCTGGCCGACAAGACATACTTGTCGCGGGCGATCCGCAGCCGGCTGCGCCAGCGTGGCGTCAGGGCGGTGATTCCGCAGCCGGTCGACCAGGCCGCGAACCGCAAACGTCGCGGCCGCCTCGGCGGCCGTCCGCCTGCTTTCGACCGCGAGGCGTACAAGCAGCGCAACACCGCCGAGCGGTGCATCAACAAGTTCAAGCAGTGGCGCGGTCCGGCCACCCGCTACGACAATCGAGCCCGCCACTGCCAAGCCATAGTCACCATCGCCTGCCTACGACTCCGGCTCCCCTGACATTGCGGACACGACCCAGACCGCTCCTCACCGTGGCTGTGTCCGGCGCGGGTGATCGTTCGCGATCTCCCGGTACTCCTGCGCGGTCGGTTTGGGGACCTGTGAGCCTTCGCCGTAGAGGGCGCGGCTGAACAGGACACGCAGGCGGCGGGCACGGCCGGCTCCGGCGGCCGGTCTCCCGGCGGAGCCGTCGAGGCCGGCGGCGAGGGGGGTGTACTGCTCATGCTGCGTCAGCAGATGGAGTTCCGCCGGGTCGACAGGCGCGTGCACCTCGATGAACTCGCCGTCCGGCAGGCGCTTGACGACACCGGTCTCGCGACCGTGCAGCACCTTGTCGCGGTCTGCGCGCTGCAGGCCGAGCGCACAGCGCTTCGCCACGGCGTAGGCCGCCGGCGGCGCGACGACCAGGCCGATGCGGACCGTCCACGTCACCGATTCGACCGAGACGTGGAACCGGGTGGCGATGATGTCGTTCGCGGCACCCACGAGCGAAACCAGGTAGAAGGTGATCCAGGCGACACCGAGCGCCGTTCGCACGGGGCGGTTGCGTGGCCTGTCGAGGAGGTGCTGGTCACGACCGTCCCCGGTCGCCCATGCCTCCAGGAACGGATAGGCGCCCATGGCCAGGAAGAGACCGGCACCCGCCACCAGCGGGATCAGGTTGTCCAGTGCCAACGTGTGCCCCCACAGGGCGATCTCCCAGCCGGGCATGACGCGCAGCAGGCCGTCGGCGACGCCCATGTACCAGTCCGGCTGCGATCCGGCCGAGACCTGGTCGACGCGGTAGGGGCCGTACAGCCAGATGGGATTGATCTGCACGAGTGCCGCCATCGCGAGGATGACACCGGCCACCAGGAAGAAGAGACCCGTGGACTTCACCGCCCGCACCTTGGGCGGTGGGCCCACCACATTCCCGTTGGTCCGTCCCGGGCCCGGATATTGCGTGTGTCTGTGGTGGAACAGCAGGACCAGATGGGCCACGAGCAGCGCGATCATGATGGCTGGGATGATCAGGACGTGGATCGTGTTGAAGCGCGCCACCAGATCGTCGCCCGGGAACTCACCGCCGAAGAGGAACATCGAAAGATAGGTTCCGGCGATCGGCAGGGAAAGGACCGTCCCGTTCACCACGGCGAGTCCGGTTCCGGAGAGCAGGTCGTCGGGGAGGTCGTATCCGGTCAGCCCTCCGAACATGCCGAGGACCAGCAGCAGGAATCCGAACAGCCACTGGACCTCACGGGGCTTACGGAAGGCGCCGGTGAAGAACACCCGCAGCATGTGGACCAGCATGGCTCCGATGAACACCACGGCGGCCCAGTGATGGGCCTGCCGTATCAGCAGGCCACCGCGTACCTCGAAGGAGAGGCGCATGGTCGAGTCGAACGCCTCCGACACCGTCTGGCCCTGCAACGGTGTGTAACTGCCCTTGTACTCGACTTCGTTGAGCGACGGGTGGAAGTAGAAGGTCAGATAGACGCCGGTCACCACGATGACGACGAAGCTGTAGAGACAGATCTCTCCCAGCAGGAACGACCAGTGGTCCGGAAAGACCCGACGTGCCTTGGCGCGGATCAGGCTGAGGGGACCCAGACGTCCGTCCGCCCAGCGGGCGATGCGTTCCCCGCCGCCCCGTGCGCCGGCTTCCTCTTCCTCGGTCTGATCATCCATGCCCCTCTAACCATTCTTCATCCGGCCCGAAAAGGGGCGCCACTTGAGGCATGAGCCCGGTGTGCGGGCCCACGACTGCTTCCACCCGTATGACCGGGAACGAGGCGCGCATGTGACACGCGCGGCTCCGAAGGCTCCCAGGGCAGGCGGCCTGCCCTCAGCGGGCCGGTTCCCGCCCGGCACGGGCCCGTTCGTCCGCTCAACGGGACGGAGGCTGTGGGAGAGCGGCGGAAATGGCTGCCATCCGCTCGTTGAGCACGGTGAGTTCCTCGCGGAGTTCGTCGATACGCGTCTGAAGTCCGGCGGCTTCGGCGGTCAGCGCCACGACCGTGGCCGCCAGGCCGATGCGGTCGTCCGAGGCATGTGTCATGGGTCTTCCTTCCGGCGGACACGCCGACAGGCGTCTCGTCGGTCATCCGTCGTGTGTCTGGTCCAGCCGCACGGCCCGGATGTCGAGAGTCAGCTTCACCTTGTCGCTGATCAGAGCTCCGCCCGTGGCCAGGGCCCGGTTGCCGTCGAGCCCCCAGTCGGAACGCTGCAGGGTGGCCGCGCCGGTGAATCCGACCCGGTTCCGGCGGTGAGCGTCCTCACCCGCCCCGCGGAACCCGAGGTCGACGTGGACAGGCAGTTCGATGTCCTTGATCAGAAGATGTCCCGGCAAGCGGAAGCGGCCCTCACCGGCGGGCAGGACACCGCCGCCCGAGCGGAAGCTCATGAGCGGGAACGTCGCGGCGTCGAGGAAGTCCGGGCCCGTGACATGCGCGTCCCGCTCCGGATATCCCGTGTCGACGCTGCAGGTCTGGACACTGAGGAACGCCTCGGACCGGGTGGGGCGCGCTCCGTCGAGCTTGAGCAGCCCCTCGAAGGCGGTGAACCGTCCGCGTACGTTCGTGACCACGCCGTACCGGACCGAGAACCCGATGGTGCTGCGGGCCGGATCGATGGCGTAGACGCCGGTGAGATTCTCCAGGGGCCGGGTGCGAGAAGCAGCGGTTTCCCTACGGTTGAACATGGCGAGCGGGCTCCTTCGTGCGGGGACCTCAGGCAGGCGCGCACTCTGCGGCGGGATCGGTACCCAGGCAGGCCCCTGGCCGGCACCGGGGGCCGTTCGCGGGCGATGCGGCGTTACTCGGCGAGCTTGCCGTCGGTCGAGACCTCCGTCATGAGAGAGGAGATCTCGTCGGGGACGGCGGGGATGGTCTCGCGGGTGACACCGGTCGTGGGCGACCATACGAGGTTGACCTGCTGAGCGGGGTCCAGCTGGGGGTAGTCGCTGCGGTTGTGGCAACCGCGGGTCTCACGGCGTTCGAGTGCCGCTTCGAGGGTGGCCCGCGCCGACAGGGCGGCGGACTTGAGGTCGAAGGCGTGCGCGAGATCCTGGAAGCCGGCGATGTCGGGGTGGACGCCGACGTTCTCCATCCTCTTCTCGATCAGCGCGAGTTCCTCGAGCCCGGCGCGCAGGCCCTGCTCGTCACGCACCACTCCGGCATGTTCCGTCATGGTGTTGCGGATGGCCCGCTGCAGGGCGCGGACGTTCTCCGGTCCGTCGGCCACCAGAAGGTCGTCGATCTCGGCACGGGCCTGCGCGACCGCCGACGCCGACCGCGGCTGGGCGGTCAGGGACTGCGAGTAGGCGGCGGCCGCCCGGCCGGTGATGCGGCCGAAGACGAGCAGCTCGATGAGGCTGTTCCCGCCGAGGCGATTGGCGCCGTGCAGGCCGCTGGACGCCTCACCGATGGCGTAGAGCCCGTGGACGTCGGTGCTGTGGTCCTCGGGACGTACCCACACACCGCCCATCGAGTAGTGCGCGGTGGGCGCGATCTCGATCGGATCGCGGGTGATGTCCAGCATCTGCAGGTCCAGCAGCGTCTGGTAGACGCGGGGGAGACGCGTCATGATCGTCTGCCGTGGCAGATGGGAGACGTCGAGCCACACGCCGCCCTTGGGGGTCCCCCTTCCCTCCTTGATCTCCGTGTAGGAGGCCAGGGCCACGCGGTCACGGGTCGACAGCTCCATGCGTGCGGGGTCGTACCGGCTCATGAACCGCTCGCCGAGCGCGTTGCGCAGGATACCGCCCTCACCGCGGGCGGCCTCGCTGACAAGGGTGCCGGCCGCGTTCTCGGGCTCGATGATGCCGGAGGGATGGAACTGCACCAGTTCGGGATCGCGCAGCCGGGCGCCGGCCTCCACGGCCAGACGGAACGAATCTCCCGTGTTCTCGTCCCGCCGGGAGGAGGTCCGCCGCCAGATACGGGTGTGCCCGCCCGCGGCGAGAATGACGGCGTCGGCGTGGATCAGGTACCTGGTTCCATGGGCGAGGTCGAAGCCGTAGGCCCCGAAGACGGCACCGTCGTGGACCAGGAGCCGGGTGATGTAGACACCGTCGAGCACGGGCACGTTCAGCTGGTCCGCGCGCCGGATCAGGGTGCGCTGGATCTCCAGACCGGTGTAGTCGCCGGCGAACGCGGTCCGCCTGAACTTGTGCGCGCCGAAGAAGCGCTGGGAGACCCGTCCGTCCGCCTCACGGGCGAACGCCATGCCATAGCGTTCCAGGTCGCCGATGCCCCGAGCGGCGCCCTGGGTGACGATCTCGACGGTGCGGGGATCGGCGAGCAGGTAGCTCTCCTTGATCGTGTCGGCGGCGTGCTGCTGCCAGCTGTCCTCGGGATCCATGGTGCCGAGGGCCGCGTTGATTCCTCCGGCGGCGAGCGCCGTGTGCGCGTCCTCCTTGGGACGCTTGCCGACCGCGAGGACGTCGACACCGGCTTCGGCCAGTTCGATCGCCGCTCGCAGCCCGGCACCCCCAGTCCCGATCACCAGTACGGTGGTGGAAACACGTTGTTCGGTGATAGCCACGTTCTACTCCGGTCGATGAGGGATTGTCACTCAGTAGGACCGGGATGCCGCGGAACCTGTGACACCTGTTGTGAAGGCACTTGTGTCAGACACCCGGCGGCGCGCGGGTGCCGGGCGAGGGCCGTCACCCGGTCCCGTGCCACGGGACCGCGGTGCCACGACAGCGCACCGCCGTGAACGGGTTCACGGCGGTGCGGCCCCGAGCGACGGTGCGCGGGAGTCCCCGGAGGACCGGGAGCCCACTTGTCGAGGACGGTCGTTCCCGAGGCGTCCTGGGGAACGACGGCTGGCTCCATGTCCGCCGGTGCGGGTCTGCCTGGGCTCAGCCGAACATGCCGACCTTGTAGTTGCCGGCGGGCTGACGCGTGATGATGTTGATGCGGTTGTAGGCGTTGATGACGGCGATGAGGGTGGTCAGCGCGGCGAGCTGGTCCTCGTCGAAGTGCTTGGCGGCGTTCGCCCAGGCCTCGTCGTCGACACCGCCCGCGGCGTCCGCGACGCGGGTGCCCTGCTCGGTCAGTTCCAGCGCGGCGCGCTCGGCCTCGGTGAAGACGGTCGCCTCCCGCCAGGCGGCGATCAGATTGAGCCGTTCCGGGGTCTCCCCGGAGTGCGTGGCCTCCTTGGTGTGCATGTCGGTGCAGAAACCGCAGCCGTTGATCTGGCTGGCGCGCACCTCCACCAGATGCTGAACGGTGGTCGGAAGATCCGAGCCCGCCAGCACCTTGCTGACGGCCATGAGGTTCTTCATCGCCTTGCCCGCGAGCGGATTGGCGAAGTAGTTGAGTCGTGCGTCCATCGGTGCCCTCCTGGCAGTTGCTGTTACGCACTACTGACCGGACAGGCCGCCCGAACGTGACAGCAGCCTTTCTGCCGTGCAGTGCCAAGGGCTGTCACGAGGTGCCGGCGGGTCGCGCAGGACTACCTGCCGGGACGCGGAGCGGGTCAGGAGCACCGGCCGGTGTCACACGACGCGCGTGAGGTCTGTCAATGGACTGGGGGATGCCGTGTCTGCGGAGGGGGAGGACATCGGATGGAACATGCGGAAGTGCTGCCGGTCACGGAGTTGCTCGACGAGCGCCGGCACCTGCTGGAAGTCGCCTGCGGGATGCTGGGCGGCTCCGGCGCGGCCGAGAGCGTCGTCGGAGACACCTACCGCCGGTGGTACGGGCTCTCCGAGGCGGAGCGCGCGGAGGCCTCGACTCCCCGGAACTGGCTCACGAAGACCGTGGGGGAGATCTGTCTGAGCCTGCTCGCTCACCCGCGCCCGGGTGGGAGCTCCGTCGTGGGACGCCCGGAGGCCGAGTGCGTCGAACTCGCCGACCGCGCCCGCCACAGCGTCCGGATGCGTCGCTCCCGCTCCACCTCACCGGCCGAGCACGATCTCCTCGCCCGAACCGTCCGCGAGGCCTGTGCGAACGAGGACGCAGAACTGCTGGAGTCGCTCCTGTGCCCGGACGCCACGGCGTTCTTCGACGGCGGCGGCAAGGTTCGCGCACCGACCGGGCCCGTGCACGGCAGCCGTCACGTCGCTCGCGGTCTGCTCGTGCTCCTGGCCCGCCATCCCCGTACGACCCTCACCGCCCAGTCCGTCAACGGGCGTACCGGACTCGTCGCGCACTACGACCGCGAGGCCGCCGCCGTCATCAGCTTCGACGTCGCCGCACAGCACGTGGCACAGGTCTGGATCGTCCTCAATCCCGACAAGCTACGTTCCTGGAAGCACCTGCCGGCTCCGGGCGACCGCGGCTCCTGAACGTGCCTCAGCCGTGGGACGGTTCGGCGGGAGGCGGTGTGTCCGCCGGTGCCGCCGGCACGTGGAGGCGGGTGAGGCTCACGGTGCCCGGTGCGGCCGTGTAGACGACGAGGCGCTGGGACCGGTCGGGGTCGAGGAGCGTCTGGCAGTCGAGTTCCAGCAGTCCGAGCCGCGGGTGCACGAAGCGCTTGGTCGCGCAGTGGGGTCCCGGCACGAGATGCGCCCGCCACAGGGCGGCGAACTCGGGGCTCTCCTGGTTCAGCGCGTCGACCAGGCGCGCCGTGGGCGAGTCGGCTCCGTCGTGGGTGTAGGCGTCGCGTAGGTCGGCCGCCATCAGACGGCTCTGTACGGCGTGCTCGCTCTCGGGACGGATGAGCCGGGAGGTCGGGTCGGTGAACCAGCGGTAGTGCGCGCTGCGCGCCAGCCCGGCGTGGGCGCTCTCGTCGCCGAGCAGCGCCGTCGCGGGGCGGGTCTGCGCGAGAGTCTCACCGAGACGGTTCATCACCTGGGCGGGCGTGTCCCCCAGCCGGTCGAGGATGCGCGACATCCCGGCACTGATGTGGTCTGCGCGCCCCTCCCGTCGAGGTGGGGCGTGGCCGGCGGTGCGGAACAGATGGTCCCGTTCCTCCGGTGACAGGCGCAGGCCCCGGGCTATCGCCGCGAGCACCTGCCCGGAGGGGCGGGGGCCCCGCGGCTGTTCGAGACGGCTGTAGTAGTCGGCCGACACGTCGCACAGTGCCGCCGCCTCCTCACGGCGCAGGCCGCGGGTACGTCTGCGGCGTCCGCGGGGCAGACCGACGTCCTCGGGCTGGAGGGCCTCCCGGCGGGTCCGCAGGAACGCCGCCAGCGCTGCTCGGTCCGCCATGGCTTCTCCTTGTCCACACCGATTGTCCACACCGAAGACCCCGCTCGCTCGCGCCCGGCGGCAGGGCCGGCACGGAGTTCATTCGTTCAGCGATGCCGCGTACGGCAGCAGCTTGGCGGGGTTCATCACCCACATGAGCCGGTCGATGCCGTCCACGGAGACGTCGACGGTCAGCAGGGCCACGGCCTGTGCACCGGAGGACAAGAGCACCGCGGGCCGGCCGTTCGCCTCGACCCAGCGGATCTCCTTCCCCGGCCAGAAGCGTGGCGCGAAGGCGGCGAGATACCGCGAGACGTGGGTCCGTCCGACGACCGGGATCTTGGACGCGCCGCGGAGTCCGTTGCCGTCCGCGTAGCTGACGACGTCCGTGGTGAGCACGTCCTCCAGAACCGTGAGATCGCCCGTCTGCGCGGCGGAGAGGAACACTTCCAGGAAGTGCCGGTGGGTCACCGGGTTGACCCGCTCCCTGCGCTCGGCGGCCAGGTGCCGGCGCGCACGGCTCACGAGCTGGCGGGCGTTGGACTCGCTCGTCTCCAGCATCTCGGCGATCCGTGCGTAGGGATAGTCGAACGCCTCCCGCAGCACGTAGGCGGTGCGCTCCACCGGGTTCAGCTTCTCCAGCAGCAGCAGAACGGCCATCTCGACGGCCTCGGCCCGTTCGGCACCCAGCTGGGGGTCGTGCGTGGTGTCGACGGGCTCGGGAAGCCAGGGGCCGATGTAGGACTCCCGCCGGACCCTGGCCGACTGGGCCAGGTTGATCGCCAGGTGGGTCGCGGTCGTAGCCAGGAAGGCCGCGGGTTCGCGGACCTTCGAACGGTCGGTGTTCTGCCACCGCACCCAGGTCTCCTGGACCACGTCCTCGGCCTCCGCCGCGCTGCCCAGGACGCGATACGCGATACCGAAGAGTCGCGGTCGTGCCGCAAGGAAGTCCCTCGTCGCTTGATCGAGAGTGTCGGGCCGCGCGCCGGCGTGCATGGATCGTCCCCTCTGGCCTCGTCACCGACCATGCTACAAGCGCGTCCAGATCACCTGCTCGAAGGGTGTGACTTCCGAGGAGTGGGGCGCGAAAACGTACACACGCTGTCACTAGGTGTGTCCATGTGTTCTGGCCGGAGACCGGCGTGCCCGGGGGACGGGCGTCCCGGGGCACCCCGCGCGAAAGTGCCGCGCTCTCGGCAGCGGAGCAGTTGGAGGAGTGGGCCCCCGCGGACGAGCACAGGACATCCGGGCTGTCACACCGTCGCGCGCTCGACTGTCGCATAGGCAGAGGCATTTCGCTTCCGGCCCCGGAAGCGGATGCGAGTCGTGGACGGAAGGAGAGGATTCCCATGTTGCTCGAGATAGAGCGTCCTCTCGACGGGCCGGCGCCGCGGCATCCCGAGTGCTCTGTCGCCACGCAGAAGTGGCTGGTGGGACTGCCGTTCCATGCTCGCGGCCGCCAGACCGTCTGGATGTACTACATCGTCGACCGGGCCCGGGACCGTCCGCAAGCGGTGTGGGCGGCCAAGGCCCGGGCCGGCAGAGAGGCGGACGGCCGGTGCCGGGGCGGGCCGGCCCCGGAGGCCGGCCCGGTCGAGGTGCGGAGAATCATGGAGGACCCCATAGGGAACGTCACTCTGGGCTGTTCTTGAGGTCATCGCGCATCGGCGTGGCGTCGTCCTGGCCGGAGTACTCCGTGCCGCGCAGCCGCGCCAGCCTCTCCGCCGTCGCCCGCATGTCCGCATCGAGCATGTCGAGGGCCTCCCCGAGTACGAAGGCGTGGGCCTCGAGTTCGGCGGCCCGGGCGGCCAGGGCCCGCCTGGCATCGGCGTCGAAGTGCATGGCGCGCGTCCTTTCGGCATCAGGGACCTGGGCGGCCGTCGCCGACCGTCACCCACACTGACCGTGCAGACCGCGAAGCTGTGACACGAGGATGCTTCCAGCAGGGCGAGCGTCTGCGCGCGGGACGCGGGCCACATCCGGAACGTCCCGGGGTCTCTGACGGACGGCCGGGTGTGGAACCCGCTCACCGACCGCGTCCGGCAGCGGGTGGGCCCTCGGTGCGGCTCAGGTGTGCGCTGAGCCGTACCGGAGGGCCGGGAGGGAACCGCGCCTTGTCGGCGTCAGTCGTCCTCCCAGTTACGAGGAATTCGGTGTCAGCACCCGTGAGTACGACGCTCTCGCCGTTCTCGCCGGGGGAGCGGGCGTCGCAGGCCAACAGGTCCGTGCCGTGGCGCGGGCGATCGGCCTCAGCCCGTCCGCCACCAGCCGCCTCCTCTCCCGCCTTCGCGACCGTGATCTCATCGCCGTCCAGGTCGGCCATCGTGATCACCGCACCCTGGACATCCAGTTGACCCCTGCGGCACACGAAGTCGTCCGCAGGGGTCCCGCCGCGCTGGAGAGGATCACCACGGCCGCGATCGCAGCGCTGAGCGCCGCGGACCACGACCCGGTCCTTGTGGAGTGGCTGCGGACCGACAGGCCCTAGCCGGGGCCGGGAACCCCGGCCCGTGCGGACAAGCCGGATCCGGGGGCCGTGCCGGCCTTGATTCCCCTGAGCAGACCGGTGGACTGACCCACCTCGATGAGGTAATCGTCCGGATCGCGCAGGTAGCAGCGGAGCTCGGAGCCACGGTCGACCGGTTCGGAGAGAAAACGGGCACCCTTCGCGACCGCGTGGGCGTAGAACGCGGCCATGTCGGC
The DNA here is from genome assembly GCF_042754285.1 of Streptomyces sp. NPDC059224. Classification (NCBI taxonomy): domain Bacteria; kingdom Bacillati; phylum Actinomycetota; class Actinomycetes; order Kitasatosporales; family Streptomycetaceae; genus Streptomyces; species Streptomyces sp. NPDC059224. The sequence continues at coordinate 208,352 of NZ_JBHZAN010000004.1, read as the reverse complement.
GACGCGCACGTTGAGGAAGCCGGAGACCGGCGAACCGCTCCGGGGCACCTCCAGCGTGACGTCAGGTTTGTCGGGGGTGGGTCCGCCTCCGGGATTCATGATGATCCAGCTGTTGGCGACCTTCAGGATCACCGGGTTCTCCTCCATCACCACCTCGCCGCCGAAGACGTCCGCGTAGAACTGCCGCGAGGCGGCGACGTCCCGCACCGTGAGGAAGTGGGTGAGGAGAAGGCCGTGCTCGGGGGCGGGGAGACCGCCGTGGGCTGCCATCGTTCGTCGTCCTTTCGTTGCCGGTCGGTCGGGGGTGTGTGGACCGAGGCGGCGCACCGGCCTCATCACATGCGGTGCGCCCTGCGGTGACACTGACCGTGTGCGGACTCCTTCTGTGACGGGTCGTTACGGGGGAGGGCAAGCCAGGGGGACGGAACGGTACTGGTCCGGCCGGCTGAGGCCGGGGTCTGTCACAGATCCGACGCGTGCTCGGTCAGTCCCCGTGGAAGCAGGTGGTCCCGAAGTCCGGCCACCATCGTGCGCCGGACGGCCAACGTGCCGGTGCGGTGCGCTCGAGCCAGGGAAGGTGCGTCAGAGTGTCAGAGAATGGACAGCACAGTCACGGTCACGGTCACGGAGGCCACGGTCACGGGACCGGCGATGCGGACGGCCCGGGCTGGACCAGGGCGGCCAAGCTCCTCCAGGACGCCGCGCCGATCACGGTGCCGGAGGGTGCCTCGGCGATGACCATCCATGTCGCGTGGGAGCCCGGTGACCCCGGCACTCCGCCGCACCGCCACTCCGGGCCGGCGTTCGGATACGTCACCAAGGGCGCGGTCCGCTTCGAGCTCGAGGGTGAACCGGAGCGCATCGTCGAGGCCGGCGGCACATTCTGGGAGCCCGGCGGCGATGCCATCCACTACCAGGACGGCAACGCACTGAGCGACGCCAGGACCGAATTCGTGGTCACCATGATGTGTGCTCCGGGCAAGCCCATGCTCGAACTCGTCGACGAGGAAGAACTCAAGCAGCGCGCACACCTGCGCGCCCCGCGGCCCACCGCCTGATCCCCGGCCGGCCGACGGTTCCGGACATCGGATACCGCTCAGGACGAGGAGACGAGCGGACATGAACGCCTCCGACCTGGTTCACGTGTTGCTCACCGCGCTCTTCGCGGCCGCCGCCGTGAACGGGGTGCGCCGAGCGGCATCCGGTGCGGCGGGACGGCGCGGACGCGGAGACCAACTGCTGCATGCCGCCACGGCTTCAGGCATGGCGGTCATGCCATTTTTCGCGGTCGCGGCCCCTGGTTCCCGCTCACCGTCATCCGTCGGCACCAGGAGTCCCGCGTAGCCGTCCTCGTCAGGCGACTGCCCGCCACGACCGGTATGGCCGCCATGACGCGGATGGCATGCCCGGCCCGCGAGGCAGGGCGCCGGACCCCCGGCCGCCGCACACCACAGCACCGTGCCGGGCCACCCGGCACACCCCTCGTCCGCCGCCCAGGCGGTCACCGCCGTACTGGCCCTGTATTTCCTGGTGTACGCCCTGTCGAGACCGGTCCGCGTCTTGCCCGGTCTGTGCGCCCGGAGGGGCCCTTCCGCCGACCCGCTCGACCGACACGAGCCCTACGCGACCTTCTGGGGCGGATCGACGGCGCTGGGCAGGCCATCACGCTGCTCGTGCCCCACCGACCCGCACCGCACCGCCGTCCCGCTCGTCGTGTCGAAGCCCGTGATCCCGATTCGATTCCCGCGAGGTACCACCATGGCAAGTGAAAGCGTTCTGCACCCGAGCCTGATCGTCCCGGTCGGGCACGTCGAGCCCGTCCCGCGCCGCGTCCGGGGTCTCATCGGAGGAAGCGTCGTCTTCGACAGCCGCCGCGCGCTCTACGTGTGGGAATGGCGTGCCTACCCGCAATTCAGCATCCCGGTCGAGGACATGCTCGAAGCGACGCTCGTCGACGACCATCACACCGAGCACCGCGGTGCGGGTCCTGCACGCCGTCACACGTTGCGGGTCGGTTCCGAAGTCCGTGAGGGCGCGGCCTGGGTGTGGGACCGGGACGCCCCGGACGCGCTGCAGGGTACGGTGCGATTCGAATGGGATGCGCTGGACTCCTGGTTCGAGGAGGACGAACCGGTCTTCGTACACCCCAGGAGTCCGTACTCCCGGGTGGACGCCCTGCGTTCGTCGAGCAGTGTCCGGGTGGTGGTGGACGGGGTCGTGCTGGCGGACGCGCCCAACTGCGTGAAACTGTTCGAAACAGGGCTGCCGACGCGTTACTACGTCGAGCGCATGTACGTCGACTGGACCAAGCTGCGGCACTCGGCGGTGGTCACCCGGTGCCCCTACAAGGGGACGACGAGCGAGTACTGGTCCTTCGACGGCGCGAGCGGTGCCCACGAGGCCATCGCCTGGGCCTACGACTTCCCGACCATCCACGCCAACCGCGTGGCCGGCCTCGTCGCGTTCTACAACGAACACGTCGATCTGTACGTCGACGGCGTGCTGCTGCCGCGGCCCGCCGATCCCTTCCGCGAAGCCGTTCCCGAGTAGCGCCCCTCCGGAGCGTGCGCCCGGTCCTGTCCGTCGGTGTATGCTGAACACATCGTTCACAACATCATGTTCGACACGGTTACCGTGATGATGTTGTGACGTGCCACCTGCCCGGAAACCGAGCGGGTGCGGTGCGCCGGGTGTCGTCTTTTCCCCCGGAGACGACGCCCGGCGCCACGTGGCCGGGCGGGAAGCGACCGAGGCTCTCATCGCCCGGACGAGGGCTGTCAGGGCCGCTTCGCACGGTAGAGGCCGCGGCCCGTCCGCCGGACACGTGAGGTCCCGACCAGCCGGTCGAGCGTGCTCCTGACCGCGTTGACGCTCGCACTGTCCTGGTCGCGGCCCAGAGCCGCGGCGATGTCCCTGGCGCGGACGTCGGCGTCACCGAAGTGGTCGAGGTACTCGAGAATCTGCTCGGTCAGTCTGCCGTACTGCCTGCCGCCGGTGCGAGGCCCGGTCGTACCGCTGTTCACGTCGGGTTCCGGGGAAGGCGTGTCCTGCCGAGCCTCGGCAGGCGCTTCAGGACGGTCATGATCCGTGACCGCCGCACCGGCTGATCTTGGTGTCGGTCGCTGCGCCGCCTCGTGCACGAGGGTCTCGATGGCGTCGAGTGTCCGCCGTACGGAGCCGAGATGGGCCACGACCGCGGCGAGTTCCCTCTCCAGCGCCTGCTTCTGGATCTCCAGGCGAGCCAGATCCTCCTGGAGGTTCTCGGCGGTGATCTCGAGGTTGTGCGTTGCGTGGCTTGCGGAGACCATGTGTCCTCTCGTCCTCGACGCTTTTCGCTGCGTGCCTGTGCGGCACACCTCCGTTGTGATGCGGCCCATGAGCCGCGGAGCTCGTGCACACAACATCATAGGGCGGACGATGCACCGTCGCCGAGGGATCGTGCTGGGTGGTGAACCGACGATCCTACGAGGTGATCACGGTGGTACGGCTGAGTGAGCCGCCGAACGTCACACTGTCTGTGCCCGGCGCAATCGATTCGATGCAGGCACCGGAACACGATGTGCGAGATCCTGGCGTGGGACGTGCAGACGGTGCAGACTCCGTGCAGGCGGTCGACCCGCAGGCATGTCACCGCGTCCAGGACGCCGCCGTGGGTGTGGAGGGGTGCGGATGGATTCCGTCGGCGATGTGCTGTCAGTCGCGGAAATGGTGGAGGAGCGGCGGCTCCTGGTGGACGTCGCGCATCGGCTGCTCGGCTGCAGGATCGCGGCCGGGAGCGTGGTCGACGAGGTGCATCGGCGCTGGTACGGGCTGTCCGAAGGGGAGCGGGCGGAGATCGGGCAGCCGCGTTCCTGGCTGGTGACGAACGCCCGGCACGTCTGTCCGCCGCGACTCGCCGGACCGCCGGACGAGCGTTCCGGTACGCCCGGGGAGTCCGCCGCGCGGTGGTTCCGGGTGCGGGAACGGGTCGTACAGCCGGAGCCGGAGCCGGAGTGCGACGACTACGACTGCCCCGTCTGCGTGAGTCACAGCGCGCGGACACGGCACACACGGCCCACGACGCAACAGCACGCCGCGCTGAGCGGCGCCCTGCGGGATGCCTGCATGGCGCAGGCCACGGAGGCTCTGGCGGCCCTGCTCGCACCGGACGTGAGCGTCTTCTTCGACGGGGGAGGCAAGGTTCGGACCCTCGCCCACCCCGTCCATGGCAGCCGGCGGGGCGCCCGGAGTCTGTCGATCCTGCTGGCCCCGCAGCGCCGCACTGTCCTGGACACCCGTCCCGTCAACGGACGGACCGGTCTTGTCGTCCGTTACGACCGTCAGACGGCCGCGGTCCTCACGCTCGACGTCGCCGGCTCCCACGTCATCCAGGTCTGGGTCACTCTCAACCCCGACAAACTCCGTTCATGGAACCGGCCCGCGTGAGTTCCGACCGGCCGGGTTCGGGCCGAGCCAGGGCATCCGGGGACGGTGCGCCCGCTGACAGCCCGTCCTCGTGGCTCGCGCTCCTACTCCACGAAGTAGGAGTCGTGTCTGTCGAAGAACGCGGACCGTTCCTCCTCCGAGGCGTTCCCCAGCCGGGACACCTGCTCGAAGTACTCCTCACGCGGGGCGCCCGGAGTGAACAGCAGCAGCATGTCCGCAGGCGCGTCGGAGTCGTTGCGGAAGGCGTGCAGACCGCCCTGCGGTACATGGAGGAAGTCACCCTTGCGGGCGTCGACCCACTGCACGCCGTCGAAGACACGCACCGTGCCCTCCAGGACGTAGAACGACTCCGAGATGCGCTTGTGGAAGTGCGTCTTGGGCCCGCCCGCCCGCGGTTTCATCTCCACTCGGTACAGCCCGAACTCTCCCCGGGTCACGTCCGTGGTCGCCAGGTAGTGGAGGGCGTCCTTGCCCGTCCCGCTCTCCCCGAGGTCCGGTGGGGTGCTCGCAGGGCGGAAGACGGCGCTGACCTCACCGTTCTCGCCCCAGTACTTCTGTTCAGGGTAGGGGTACGACATGGCTTGGATCCTTTCCTGTCGCGTACGCGGGTGACGTGTCGGTGCGGTCCACTGAGCGGCACCTCCACCCATCAGACCGTCTGGCGCCGGCCGATGTGACACCGGGATTCTTCGGTGGCCGCCAGGGCGCCTGCTCTCGCGGACGATGCGGCGGCCGGGCGTGGCGGCGGTGGCTTCAGCCGGCCCGCGGACGAGGCCGACCGCGGTCAGCGGGTGATCGCCTTGGTCTCCAGGAACTCCTCGATGCCGGCGTGACCCATCTCCCTGCCGTTGCCGGACTGCTTGTAACCGCCGAACGGCGCCTGGAAGTTGTGCTCTCCGCCGTTGACGTCGACCTGGCCGACGCGCAGACGCCGTGCGATCGCCATGGCGTGTTCCTCGTCCCCGGTGACGGCGGCGTTGAGGCCGTAGACGGTACCGTTGGCGATCTCGACGGCGTGGTCGTCGTCGGTGTAGGGGATGACGGTCAGAACGGGGCCGAAGATCTCCTCCTGCGCGATGACGGAGTCCGGGTCGACGTCGGAGAAGATCGTCGGTCTCACGTAGGCGCCGGTCTCGAATCCCTCCGGCCTGCCGGGCCCTCCGAACGCGAGGGTGGCGCCGTCGGCGACACCGCGCCGAATGTAGCCGTCGACACGCACGCGTTGCGTCTCCGACGCGACCGGACCGATCCGGGTCGTCTCGTCGCCGGGCGCACCGACCGTGTATGCCGGCGCGGCGGCACGCAGCTTCTCGACGACGGCCCGCTGCAGGTGCTCGGGTACGAGCATGCGGGTGTAGGCGCCGCACGCCTGGCCGGCGTTGGCCCAGGCGTAGGCCAGCCCGCGCCGGACGGCGAAGTCGAGGTCGGCCTCGGGCAGGACGATGTGGGCGGCCTTGCCGCCGAGTTCGAGGGCCACCCTCTTGACGGTCTCGGACGCGGCGGCGGCGACGCGCCTGCCGGCACGGGTGGAGCCGGTGAACGAGATCATGTCGATCTTCGGATGGCGCACGAGTGCTTCGCCGACCACGGGTCCGGTGCCCTGCACCACGTTGAACACACCGTGCGGCAGACCGGCCTCGGCGGTGATCTCCGCGAACATCCGGGCGCTGGCGGGGGACAGCTCCGAGGGCTTGAGCACGACGGTGTTGCCTCCCAGCATCGCCGGGACGACCTTGGTCACCACCTGCTGGAGCGGGAAGTTCCACGGGGTGACGGCTCCCACGACGCCGATCGGCTCACGGACCACGAGCGAGTTCTCCACCACCCGCGTCCACTCGTACGTCTGGGCCGCGGTGACCGCGGCGAGTGTCGAGGCGACGGGAAAGCCGACCTGCGCCTGCCGGGAGAAGCTGATCGGAGCGCCCATCTCCAGGGTGACGGCGGCCGCGAGTTCCTCGGCACGCTCCTGCATTCCCCGCGCCAGGCCCCGCATGATCGCGAAGCGGCTCTCCGGCGGGGTGGACGACCACGTGGGGAAGGCGGCGAGCGCGGCTTCCACGGCCTCGTCCACCTCGTCGGCCGTGGCCTCGTGCACGACGGCGCTCACGGAATCGTCAGCCGGGTTGACGACATCGATGAGGGGCCCGCGGCCGATCACGGGGCGCCCATCGATCCAGTGGGACGGTACGGGGAGGAGATCTTCACGGTGGGTGTTCATGCCGCCAAGACAACCGTGCACGGGAGGAGGGATCCATGTTCCCCCAGAGCTATGATCTACGTCACTGCGTACCCGGGCACCAGCGCGGCACGCTGCGGTAGCTGTCATGCGCGGACGAGTGCCAGTACCTCGTCTCGTATGCGGTCGAGGGTCGATGACTCCGTCGCTTCCACGTTGAGCCGCAGCAGCGGCTCGGTGTTGGAGGGACGCAGGTTGAACCACCATGTGGGGGCGGAGACGGTCAGGCCGTCGAGTTCGTCGGTGGTGACACCGGCACGCCCGGCGAAGTGCTCGCGCACCGAGACGAGGGTGGAACGCGTGTCGCGGACGGTGGAGTTGATCTCCCCGGATGCCGGCATGCGCTGATAGCGGCGCATCAGACCCGACAACGGCTCCGCTTGGGAGCCCAGAGCCGCGATCACATGGAGGGCGGCGAGCATACCGGTGTCCGCGTTGTAGAAGTCCCGGAAGTAGTAGTGGGCCGAGTGCTCGCCGCCGAACACCGCGTTCGTCCTGTTCATCTCGGCCTTGATGAACGAGTGACCCACACGTGTGCGGACCGGCGTGCCGCCGTGCTCGCGGATCACCTCGGGCACCGTCCTCGAAGTGATCAGGTTGTGCAGCACCGTGCTTCCCGGATGACCGGCGAGCAGCCGGACGGCGATCAGCGCGGTCACCGCCGACGGGGTGACCGCCTCACCGCGCTCGTCGACGACGAAACAGCGGTCGGCGTCACCGTCGAAGGCGAGGCCCAGGTCGGCTCCCTTCTCCCGTACCGCGTGCTGGAGGTCGACGATGTTGGCCGGGTTCAGCGGATTGGCCTCGTGGTGGGGGAACGTCCCGTCGAGCTCGAAGTAGAGGGGGATGATGTCGACCGGCACGTTGCTGAAGACGGTCGGCGCGGTGAGCCCGCTCATTCCGTTGCCGGCGTCCACCACGATCCTGAGCGGGCGGATACCGGAGAGGTCCACGAGCGAGAGCAGGTGGGCCGCGTAGTCCTCCAGCATGTCGCGCTGCCTGATCGAACCCGCCGGACGGCGCGGTGCGGGCAGTTCCCCGCCCGCGGCCCAGCGTTCCACGAGGGCGCGGATGTCCAGCAGTCCGGTGTCCTGCCCGATCGGCGCCGCGCCCGCACGGCACATCTTGATGCCGTTGTAGCGAGCGGGATTGTGGCTGGCCGTGAACATCGCACCGGCCTGCCCCAGACTGCCGCTGGCGAAGTACAGCTCGTCCGTGGAACACAGGCCGATCTCGGTGACGTCGGCTCCCTGGCCGGCGGCGCCCCGCGCGAAGGCCGCGGCAAGGCCGGGTGAACTGGACCGCATGTCATGGCCCGTCACGATGGCCTCGGCGCCCGTCGTCTCGACGAAAGCCGCGCCGAACAACTCGGCAAGCCCCTCGTCGAGTTGTTCGGGTACGACACCTCGGACGTCGTACGCCTTCACCACTGCGGACAGGTCGGTGACTGACAGGTCTCTCACTGCGGGTACTCCTCAAGAACGATCCAGACGGCGGTGTCCTGCGGGACGTCCCGGCCGTCGAGTGGTGCGCTGGACAGCAGTACCCGGGCACGGTCGTCCAGCCTGACAGGTCGCGCACCGAAGTTGACCAGGCACCGCAGGCGGGCCGACCGGTCGAAGGCGAACCATTCGCCGCTCGCGGGACCCCGCACCCGCAGCCCGGTGCGCATGGGCGGATGGGCGCGCCGCAGGCGCAGTGCCGCGCGGTACAGCGTGAGCATGGAGAAGGCGTCGTCCCGCTGAGCCGCCACGGTGAGAGCGCCCCAGTCCGAGGGCTGCGGAAGCCAGCAGCTCTCGGGGTCCGCGTCGCTGAAGCCGTACGGCGGGACACTGCCCGTCCAGGGCAGGGGCACCCGGCTGCCGTCGCGTCCTCGGTTGCGGTGCCCGGAGCGTTCCCACAAGGGGTCGCGGATCCGGTCGTCCGGCACGTGGGCCTGCGGCAGGCCGAGTTCCTCGCCCTGGTACACATAGGCCGCCCCGGGAAGGGCGAGCATCAGCAGTGCCGCCGCACGAGCGCGCCGCTCGCCGAGCCGGCCGCCTCCGTAGCGGGTGACCGGACGCACGGCATCGTGACTGGACAGAACCCAGGTCACGGGAGCGCCCACCGCGGACATGCCGTGCACGGACTGCTCGATCACGTCGCGCATCGCGGCTGCGTCCCAAGCGCACTCCAGGAAAGCGAAGTTGAAGATCTGCTGCATCTCGCCGGGCGCGACGTAGCGGGCCAGCCGCTCGCGGTCGAAGACGCCCGCTTCGGCGACCATCACCCGCTCGTGCGGCGGCACCGCCCCCACGGGGGCGGGGTGGCGGTCCAGAAGGGCCCGCCACCTCCGGAAGAGCGGGTGCAGCTCCTCCTGGTCGTAATAGGGCATCAGATGATTGCGGTGGACGTCCTGGTGCTGGCCGGGGCCCGCGTCGGGCAGGCCCTCGGCCTTGAACAGGGTGTGCGCGACATCGACGCGGAATCCGTCGACGCCCTGGTCCAGCCAGTGCTCGAGTATCCGCTCGAACTCGGCGGCCACCTCGGGGTTGCGCCAGTTCAGGTCGGGTTGCTCCGGGGCGTGCAGGTGCAGGTACCACTGGCCGGGGAGGCCGTCCGCCTCGTCTATCCGGGTCCAGGCGGGACCGCCGAAGGCGGACTGCCAGTCGTTCGGGGGCAGTTCACCCTTCTCTCCGCGGCCGTCCCGGAAGATGTAGCGCGCTCTGGCCGGAGTCCGCGGGTCGGCGGCGACCGCCTCGCGGAACCAGGGGTGCTGGTGCGAGGTGTGGTTGGGGACCACGTCCACCAGGACCTTGATGCCGAGCGCGTGTGCCTTCGCCACCAGGGCGGCGAAGTCGGCAGGGGTTCCGAGGTCGGGTGCCACACCGGTGTGGTCGGCGATGTCGTAGCCGCCGTCCGCCAACGGCGAGGGATAGAAGGGGGTGATCCACACGGCGTCCACGCCCAGTTCGGCCAGATGCTCCAGCCGGGCGGTGGCGCCGGGCAGATCGCCGACGCCGTCGCCGTCGCCGTCGGCGAAGGCTCTGGGGTGGATCTCGTAGCAGACCGCCTCCCTCCACCATGGGGAAGGCGGGACAGGCGCGGGTGTCAGCGTCATCACGCTTCTCCGGAGAGGACGGGTGCGGTGACCATGACGGTCCGGCCGCTCCGTGCGGAGCGGGTCGCGGCGTCGGCCACGGCGACCGCGGTCAGGCCGGACGTGGCGTCCGCCTGCGGGGTGCCGCCGTGTTCCGCGCTGTGCAGGAGGTCCGTCATCGCGGCCCGCACGCTCTCGGCGTACACGTGCTGCTTGCGGGCCTCCCCGCCGAGGCTGACGACACACTCCACCCGGTGCGGCACGCTGCGTCGCACACCCCGGCCGCGGGCCGGGTCGGGCGACCCGGCGTCGCGGGTCACGGACACCGTCACACGCTCCTGCCCGTGCGGCCGCAGACCGTCGACGGCGAGCAGTTCGGCTGCCCGTGCGGGCAGCGCCTCCCAGCGGGCCGCGCCCGCCTCGTCGGTCCACGCGGTGATCGTCGCGTGGGTGGGGATCCAGCCGGTGACACGAGCCTCGGCGAAGCCGTAGTCGAGACGCATCAGCTGACGCTCCGCGCGGTGGGCGTGCGTGAAGGAGTGGGTGTGGGTGGCGACGGCCCCGCCGGGGTGGACGGCGGTGGCGACCACGATGTCCACCGGGCCGTCGGTGCGCCGCGCCTCCGTGCCCTGCACCTGGAACGGGACGCTGCCCATCAGGGCGTTGGCCGCGTCGAAGAAGTGCACGCCGTGCTCGACGTGGATGCCTCCGCTGCGCGCCGGGTCCCAGAACCAGTGGCCGGGCCCGAGGTCCTCGTCGGAGGCGTCGTTCTCGAAGGCGAACCGCCGCAGCGGGTCGAGCAGTTGTTCCTGCCCGAGCCGCTGCAGCAGCCGCAGGAGAGGGTTGTAGCGCAGGACATGGTCGATCACGAACACCCCGCGCGAGCCGCGGGTTTCCGCCTCGACTCGCGCGGCGTCCGCCACGCTGAGCGCCATCGGCTTCTCGCAGAAGACGTGCTTGCCCGCCCGTAGTGCGGTGACCGCGGCGTCCGCGTGCGCGGCCGGCGGGGTGGCCAGCACGACCACATCGACGTCTGTCGCTGCGGCGACGTCCTCCACGCTCGCGTGGACGGCCGCGCCGTACCGGTCGGCGAGCACCTGGGCCCGCCGCCGGTCGGCGTCGGCGCACGCGACGACCCGCAGCGCGGGGATGTCGTGTATCGCGTCCAGTACGAACGTGCCGAAGGCTCCGCAGCCGACCAGAGCGACGCGGCGCCCGGTGCGGCCGGAGGTCACTCGGACCGGTCCAGGCGGGCGACGCCGATGTGCGCGTCGGCCATGCCGTAGAAGACGTACCGTACGCCGTCGATCTCCTCCACGGCGGTGGGGAAGACCACGTTGGGCACGGTGCCGGAGCGCTCTTCCTCGGTCTCCGGGGCCATGAGCGGCTCGGCGGTGCGGGCGATGACACGGGCGGGGTCCGCGGGGTCGAGGATCATCGCACCGGCCGCGTAGTTGACCGTCTGCACCTGCGCGAAGGGATCCTCGATGGTGCCGGAGACGCCGTGGTGGATGAGCAGCCAGCCCTCGTCGACCCGGATCGGAGCCGGGCCGGCGCCGATCTTGAGCTCCTCCCACGCGTACTCGGACAGCGCGACCAGACGGTGGTGGCGCGGCCGTGTCAGGGCGCCGAGGTCCTGCTTGACCTCGTCGACCGGAACGTAGGAGATCCAGATGCCCGGGCGCTCGTCGGTCACCCCGGCCGGCAGGTGAACCCCCTCGCCGGGCCGGAACCAGCCGAGGTCCCACATCGGGCGGTGCAGCATGGCGTAGTACATGGCGCCGTCCGGGCCCGGTACGGGCTCGGGGAAGTGCACGACGTCCTTGTTGGGGAAGAGATTCAGATCGGTGTCGAGGTCGGGCTGGTAGGCGAACTGGATGGGGCCCAGACGCTCCCAGTGGACCAGGTCCTCCGAGACGGCGAGGGCGGGCTTGGGCCCGAGCGGCCCGTAGGCCACGTAGGACATGACGTGCCGGCCGAGGTCCTCGATCCAGGTGGTGCGGGGGTCCTCCACACCGGCGTTGTTCTTGCCGCGCTCCCAGCCGGCGTCGGGGGCGAGAACCACGCCGCGGCGCTCGACGCCGGTGGGCACGCCGTTGTCCAGGGTGACCTCGGCGAGGCCGACGCGGGAGACGTTGCCGTCGGAGACCAGCCGCGGCAGCAGGTGCAGCCGGCCGTCGGGCGTGCGGCCGGAGGCCGGGTTGAGCACGCCCTCGACCTCGTTGGCCTCGCCCGGCAGTGGGGACATCACGACGCCGACCCGGGTCAGGGTGTAGGGGACGGGGGTGGTGGTGCTGTGGGACACGGAAGGTCAGCCCTTCGTTGCTGAGTCGATGTCGGTGGAGTTGAACCGGCGCTGGAAGACGAGATAGAGAGCCACCGCGGGCGCGGCCAGGACGCAGGCTCCGGCGAGGATGGTGCCGAAGGGGTTGGCGGCGGCGGACGCGACGGTGCTGATGTAGTTGGCCAGCGAGACGGCCAGCGGCTGCATGTCCTGCCGCTTGGTGACGAGGAACGGCCAGAGGAACTCGTTCCAGGGGCCGGTGAAACTGAGCAGCACGACCGACAGGAGGGCCGGCTTGCACAGCGGCAGCGCGATGCGCAACAGGATCTGCAGTTCGTTCGCGCCGTCGATGCGGGCCGCCTCGAACATGGCGGCCGGCAACTGGAGGAAGAACTGGCGGAAGATGAACACGGCGCTCGTGTTGATCGCGAACGGCAGGATCATGCCGAGGTAGGAGTCGGCGAGTCCGTAGTCGCGGACGATCAGCACGTACAGCGGGATCAGCAGCAGCTGGAACGGCACGACCTGGACCAGCAGCACCAGGGCGAACGTGGAGCCACGGCCGCGGAACTGCAACCGGGCCAGGGCGTAGCCGGCCAGCAGGCCGAACACGGTGGTGCAGAGGATGACACCGCCGGTGAAGATGCCGGAGTTCACCAGCGAACGGCCCAGCGAGATCGCCGAGTCGATCGCCGCGTAGTTGTGCAGGGTCAGGTTGGACGGATTGGGGAACGCCCCGGAAGGACTGGAGTCGGGCTCCTTCTGGAGGGATCCGATGATCATGTAGTAGAAGGGGAAGAGGAAGGCGAACGCCCCGATGAGGAGGGCGACCCGCGATCCGATCGCCCGGCTTCGGCGGCGCGGGGTCCGGTCGGTGCCGGGGCGCTCGTCGGTGGGGCGGGCTGCGACGTCGGTGGTCATCTCAGTCCCTTTCCACGAGGCGTCGGTAGGCGAGTGAGATGGCGGTGATCAGCACGACGAGGATCACGCCGATCGCCGCGGCCTCGTCCGGGTGTCCCTGCTGCAGACCCCGCTGGTACATCAGCAGCACGGGCGAGGTCGTCGCGCCGTCGGGTCCGCCGCCGCTGGTGAGCAGGTAGGGCTCGGTGAAGAGGTTGGCGCCGGTGATCGTGGCGAGGATCAGGACCAGCAGGGTGGCGGGCCGCACCGCGGGCACCGTGACCGAGCGGAAGATGCGCAGCCGTCCGGCCCCGTCGATGGCCGCCGCCTCGTAGAGCTCGTTCGGCACGTTCTGCAGCGCCGACAGGTACAGCACCACGAAGAAGCCCAGTTGCTTCCACGCCACGAAGATCGCCACGACCGGCATCGCGAGGTGGGAGTTGACCAGCCAGGACGGGCTCGGGGCCAGGGGGCCCAGCGCCTGGTTGACCAGGCCGTCGTTGTTGAACAGGAACAGCCACACACCGACGACCGCCACGCTGGCCGTGATGTAGGGGATGTAGTAGGCGGTGCGGAAGAAGGACCGCAGGGGCAGTTTCTTGTTGAGCGCGTTGGCCAGGACCAGCGAACCGACCACGGTCAGCGGCACGTTGATGACCAGGAAGACGGCGATGTTGAGGAAGGAGCGCCAGACGTCCGGGTCGGTCAGCACCGTCGTGTAGTTGTCCAGGCCCACGAAGGGCCGGTCGACCTGCACGCCGGGCGCGGCGAAGTAGTAGTCGTGGAAGGACATCCACACGGCGAAGCCGAGGGGATACACGAAGATCGCCGCGAGGTAGATCAGGTACGGGGAGACGAAGAGCATGCCGATGGGCTGGTGGCCGCCCAGCCGCAGCCGCCACGGTGAGCGTGGCGTGGGCGGCTTCGTCGTCCCCCCGCCGGCGTGGCGGCGCCGGCGGGCGTCAGAGGTGGTGGTGGACATGGCGACTGCTCACTCGCCCTGCGCCAGTTCGTCCACCTTGGCGGCGGCGGCCTTGAGGGTCGCGGAGACGTCGCCCTTGCCGAAGATCACGGCCTTGGAGTACGCGTCACGGAAGGTCTGCCAGACCTCGACGGAGTTGGGGACGTTGGGCGCCTCGATGGTGTGTTCCGCCTGCTGCGCGAAGGCCGCGTACTGCTTGTGCGAGGCGAAGTAGGCCGGGTAGGCGCTCGTCAGGCCGGTGCGCATGGGCATCTGGCCGGTCGCCTCCAGCAGCTGACCGTCCTGGTCCTTGCTGGTGGCGAACTTCATGACGTCCCAGGCCGTCCCGCGGTTCTTGCACGCCGTGAACATGCCGATGGACTTCTCGTCGCTGAAGGTGCCCTTGCCCGGGGCGCCGTCCGCGGTGGGCACCGGTACGGCGCCCCACTTGACCTTGTCACCGTAGACGGAGACCGCCCAGGGGCCCACGGTGGCCATGGCGGCCTTGCCGTCGGCGAAGGCGTCGCCGTTGTACGTCTCGTTCGGTGCCAGGTGCTCGGAGTACATGGTCTTCCACAGCTCGGCGGCCTTGATGCCGTCGGCCGAGGCGAACTGCGCCTTGCCGTCCTCGACCAGCTGCTTGCCGGTCTGCGCCGTGAACATCGGGTAGTAGTCGAACCAGGACTGGTAGAACTCCGACGACGGAGCCGGCCAGATCGCCGCCTTGGCCGCCTTGGCGGCGACCAGCTTGCGCGAGGTGTCGAGGAAGTCCTGGTAGGTGGAGAGCTTGGGGTGCTCCGGGTCCAGCCCTGCCTTCTTGAAGAGCGCCTTGTTGTAGAAGATCATCACGGGGTTGCTCTTCCACGGCATCTGGTAGTACTTGCCGTCCGGCGACGCGTACTGCGACAGCTTGTCGCCGACCCGGGCCTGCAGGTACTTCTTGCCGTCGGGGAAGTCGTCGAGCGGGACGAGGCCGCCCTGCTTCTGGAACCCGGGCACGGCGGCCGGGGCGGTGTTGAGGACCAGGCAGGGGGCGTTGCCGGCGGTGATGGCCGCGCCGATGACCTCTTCGGAGCTCTTGCCCGCCGGAATCTCCTGGGCGGTGACCTTCTCCTTGGGGTGGGCGGCGTTCCAGGACGCCACCATCTTCTTGCCCCACGCGACTTCCTGCGCGTTGTTGGAGTACCACACGGTGATCGGTCCGTGCGCGTCGTTGGAGGTGCCCGAGTCGGAGCCGCCGCTGCCGCACGCGGAGAGCGTCAGCGCGGCCACCGGCAGCATGACGAGGAGGGCCTTCTTCATTGGAGGTTCCGTTTCTTGCTGGATGAATGTTTTGCGGTACGGCCCGGCCGGTGTGGGTCGCCCGCCCCGTCCCGGGGGCTTCGGCGCATCGGCGTGCCGCGGGTCATGTGTCTCAGCGCACCGGCGCGGGGCCGGTGGAGCCGCGCACCACGAGAGTGGCCGGCTCGAGTTCCTGGTCGCTGGTGCTGCCGGTCTCGATCAGCTCCACCAGGGCCTGGGCGGACGCCCTGCCCCAGGAGACCGGATTGGAGCGGCAGGTGGTCAGCGACGGGTTGGTGTACGACGCGAGGGGTACGTCGTCGAAGCCGACCACGGACAGGTCCTCGGGCAGTCGCAGTCCGGCGTCCTGGGCGACCGCCATGCCGGCCGTGGCCGAGAGGTCGTTGCCGTAGACGATCGCTGTCGGCGGGCTCGGCTGCCGCAGCAGCCTGCGGGTGGCCACTGCTCCGCCCTCGGCCGTGAAGCCTCCCGGCAGTAACGTTCCCTTGGGCAGGCCCGCGTCGGCGAGGGCGTCGCGCCAGGCCTGGCTGCGGCGCCGGGCGTGGACGAACTCCTCGGGCCCGGCCACGTAGGCGATGTCGCGATGTCCCAGTTCGATGAGGTGGCGCACGGCCTCCCGCACGGCCGGACGGTCGTCCAGACCGACCGACGGCAGGCCGGTCCCGGAGTCCGGCGTCCCCACCGCGACGGCCGGCAGGCCGAGCTCGGCGACCAGCGCGGGACGGATGTCGTCGTGGCGCAGGTCGGTGAGGAACACACCGTCCACACGGCGGTCCGCGGCAAGTCTGCGGTAGGTGTCCACCTCGTCCTCGGGGCGGCTCATCTGCAGCATCAGTCCGTCACCGGTCTCCGAGATCACCGTCTCGATCCCCGCCATGAACGCGGGGAAGAACGGGTCGGTGCCGAGGAGCTCCGGCTCGCGCGCCAGCACCAGTCCGACGGCGCGGGCACGGCCCGTGGACAGCGCCCGGGCGCTGGAACTCGGCGTCCACCCGAGTTCCTCGGCCGCGGCACGTACCCGGCGCTGTGTGTCCGACGCCACGCCAGGTCGGTTGTTGAGCACGAAGGAAACGGTCGCGCGGGAGACTCCGGCCAGGCTGGCCACGTCACCGATGGTGGGTCGACGGGACATACGCACCGCTTTCGTTCGACGGCAGGGCGTTCACGGCAGCTCGGGGCTGCCGTGTCGGCTCGGCGGCGCGGGGCACCGCCTCGGCGTTTAAACCGGTTTGAATGACAGGTCCGTAGCCTCCGCGTAAAGAACGCGACAAGTCAAGGGGGGAAGAGAAAGTCGTACAATTTTTTACATATAAACCGTAATGTCCGAGGGGTGTAAAAGGTGAGGGCCGGTCCTGGTGGGGTTCGCCACACCCCGCACCGGACGTCCTGACGTTTGCTGGTGCGAAGCATTTTCTCCGGAAGGTGGCGAGGTGGCCGGATGTGGCAGGATCCTGCCTGTGAATGGGGTTCTCCCGCCTGACTCGGGTACGGCAGGCATCGAACTGCGGTCTGTCCTGGAGCGCCTCGACGTCGGAGTCGTGGTACGTCGCATGGCCGCCGGGTTCGACCAGCTGACGGCCTATACGAGCTTCGAGTGGCCGGTGGACCGGACGGCCGTGGTGCGATGGAACGTCGAGTTGCTGTTGCGCTGGATGATCAACGGATCTCCGCCCGACGACTATTTCCGGGCCGAACTGCACGAGTTCCTTCGCGCTCGCGCCATCGCCGGCCAGCCGATCGAGGACAGCATCCTGGTCTACCGCCGTGGTGTCCGGATGTTCTGGGAGGCGCTGCTCGACTTGGCCGGCGACGAGGACCGTGCGGTGCTCCTCGCGGAGTGGGACACGGTCTGGAGTTGTCTGGAGGACTACCTCGACCTGGTCGTGGACGTGTTCGCACAGGCCTACGCCGACCAGCGGGACGCGCCCTCGACGGTCGGCGACCGGCGTGCCCGTGCCCTGTTCGACAGGCTGTGCGCGCGACTTCCGGTCACGATCGAGGACCGGGAGCGGGCCGCTCGGCTCGGGTTCGACCTGATGGATCCGTACTACCGGCCGTTCACCTCCCGGCTGGCCGGGGCTTCGGCCGGCAGCCACGCCGGCCTTGCCGCACGGCTGCGCGCGCAGGGGGCTCTCGCGTTCACCGAGGGGTTGCGGGTGACCGGTCTGACGCCGGAACGGTTCGGCTGGGCGCCGTTCCTGGAGGACCCGCGGCTGATTCTGGCGCAGGACCCGCCACTCACCCGCGACCGGCTCGGGGCGGCTGCCGACGGCCTGAGGGCGCTGATCGCCATCGCGGCCCGGTCCGGGCGGCGGGGCCGGGTGCGCGTCGACGACTACCTGCCCGAACTGCTCCTGGCCGATTCGCCGGGAACCTCCGACCGGTTGGTCCAACGGGTCTTCGGCCCGCTGGAGCGGGCCGAAGCCGTGGACCTGTCGGACACGTTGCGATGTCTTGCTCTCCACGGCTTCGACAACACGGCGGCCGCGGCCGCCCTGCCGGTGCACCGCAACACGCTGCTGTACCGGTTGGGCCGGATCGAGAAGCTGACGGGCCTGTCGCTCAAGGAGCAGCGTGACCGGACACTCGTGCTGCTCGCCGTCATCTGGGAAGGCGTGGCCGCGGACGCGCAGTCGGCCTCACGGCATCCGAACCCTTTCGCATAGGCGGAGCGCGGGCGGCGTGCCGCTTGGATCAACTCCGGGGGCTGGGTGGGGACATCGGGTGCGGGGGAAGGATCAGACCGGTCGGTCGAGGTACCGGATCCGGCGTGCCAGACCGAGTTGCATGGCGCCGAGCATGATCAGCCACAGTCCGGCGAGGAAGGAGAGTGTCAGCAGCGAGGACTCCGGCCGGACCAGCAAGGTCAGGCCCGCGAGGACACTGAGAAGCCCGATGAAGACGATCCATCCTCGTCCGGGCAGACCCGGGTGGTCGATCGCCGCGAACACGGCAGTGAAGCCGTCCACGATCCAGTAGACCCCGACCAACAGCCCCAGCGCGAGCACGGTGATGAGAATGTGCCGGACGGCGTACAGCCCGAGCACCAGACTCACCACTCCGAGGACCGCTGTGAGCGTGCGGGCGGTGCCCGTCTCTCCCAGGCTTGCGGATCCCACCAGACGGAAGAGCCCGGTGGCGATCAGCTGGACACCGAGGATCACGGCGACAATCACCAGAGTGGGACCGGGCCACGACACCGCGGTGACGCCCGCGGCGATCGAGAGCAGCCCGTAGAGCAGGTGCCACGTCCAGGAACCGCCCAGGCGGGCGAGGGGACTCTTGTTCATGCCGTGAAGCTAGCGATGCCTGTGGTGGGCGAACTCCCGAAATCACGCCCCGTCTTCGTGCCCCTGCACAAGACCGAAGGGCGTTCAATGACGAGGCTGGAAGCACACACGGAAGTGAGTCCGTGCCCCGGGCCGGTCCGCACGACCTGCCGACCGTGGTCCCGGCCTGGCCGTGTCGGAGGCGGTCACCGGTGTGCGGCCCGATAGGGCCGTGGAAGAAGTGCCGACAGGCTTGCGGCCGTTGAGGACGGGAGAGTACGAGGACATGGCTGGTGTCGTTGACTGGGAGAGCTTCGGCGTGATGACGGGTGGTGCCAGCGGCGCGCTCACCGGCCTGCTGTTCGTCGCGGTGTCCCTGAACGCGGACCGGATCGCCAGGCATCCGGGTCTGCGGGCGATCGCGGCGCAGACCCTCGTGCTGTTCATCGCGCCGCTGGTCATGGCGGCGGTCTTGCTGACGCCTCGCCAGCCCGGCCGGGCGGTGGGCGCCGAGCTCATGGCCGCGGGGCTGTGCGGTGGACTGAGTCTGTTCGTCATCGGGCGGCGAAGGCGGGCTCCGACGCCTGCCGACGAGAGGCCGGCCGGCGTCTTCGACCGCCGCGACACCGGCATCGTCGTCATGTTGCTGCTGGTGGTCAGCGGAGCGGTCGTCGCATCCGGCACACCCGCGGGGCTGTACGTGCTGCTGCCCGCGTCGCTGGTGGCGTTCGTGAGCGGTGTGCTGAGCGCGTGGAACTTCCTGCTCCCTCCACCGGACATGCTGTGACGGCGGTGCGCCGGCGTCTCCTCCCCGGTCCACGCCGGACCGTGTCAGCACCGACGACGAATTCGGCCCGGCCCCCTCGCTCACCGGCCGGCATCGCACACGACGGCGTACCGGAGGACATCATCGAACCCCGAGCGACGGCCCGCCACCGGCCGTCGGCGTCCCGGATCCCGCTCCGCCGTACGTCGGCCAACGCCGGACGGCACCGAGCCGCTGGAAGGTAACACTCATGCACGACATGCCACGGGCCGGCGTCGGGCCCGCGGTGGTCAGTCGGCTGCGCAGTATTCTCCACGGTCTCGACAGCGAGTTGCTGGTGCGACAGGTGACCTGCGAGCTGAGCGGCACTCCGGCGGGCCGGATAGCCGGACGCGGCTGCCCGCCGGGAGTCATGGGGGACATCATCCGTCGTAGCCTCGAACTGGTCAGGAACTGGCTGCTGAACGGGCAGGGGCCCGACGAGAACGTGCTGTCGGACCTGTACGAGACGGCGCGCGAGGCAGCACGGCACGGAGTCGGTGCCGAGGCTGTGATACGTGCCTGCTGTGGGACGGCCAGGGCGGTGCGAAGCACCGTGCTCCAAGCCGTCCCGCCCGAGGGCGGAACCTGTCTCCTGCCTCACCTCGATGTTCCGTGGGCGTTCCTCGACGTCGCCCTGACGACGGTCACGCGGGCGTTCGCCGACCAACGGGACCTGCCGTCCGCCGACGGCAACTCCCGTGCTGCGACACTGTTCGCACGGATCTGTGCCGGGGCGGCGACGACCATCGAGGACCTGGACAGGGCTGAGCGTCTGGGATTCGACCTTGCCGGGCCGTACGGTCCCTTCGTCGCGGCCATCGACGGTGGCTCGGCCGCGGCCCATGCGGGCCTGGCGGCGCGCATCCGGTCCACGGGCGCACTCGCCTACGCGGAGGGGCACCGCGTGGCCGGCCTGACCGGGCCGGACTTCGACTGGGGCGGTTTCCTCGTGGACAGGACTCTGATCCTTGCCGCTGAGCCGGTCACCGGAGACCGCGCGCTCGCGGAGGCCGTCGGCAACATGCACGATCTCGTCACTCTCGCGGGCCGGGCCGGACGCCGTGGACGCATCCTCGTGGACGACTACCTGACAGAACTCATGCTCGCCAACTCCCCGCGACTGGCGGAAGACATCGTGCGGCGGGTTCTCGGCCCGCTGGACACAGAGGACCCCTCCGGGGCGTTGTCGCACACACTGCGGAGCCTTGCCGGGCACGGTTTCAACCGGACGGCGACAGCCGCGGCGCTCCCGGCCCACCGCAACACCCTGCTCTATCGCATCAACCGGATCGAGAGGCTGTCCGGCCTCGACCTCGACCGGCACGCACATCGCGAACTCGCCCGGCTCGCCGTGGTCTGGGAGGACACCGTTCGGGCGGCCGCCCCCGTCAGGCACGCGTGAGAACCACCGGCGGCGGTCGCGCCGCCGGGTCCTGTTCTCGGCAAACGGTCCGGCCGCGGACCGGGCAACGGTGGCACGTGGCGGGTACCGCTCGCCGTCGAGGCCATCGACTCCGCCGGTCTCGTGGTGAGTCACCACGCACGACGGGGGCCGCGATCGTTGGGCCCGTGCACAGCGCGTGTGCGGACATGCTGACCACGGCAGGACCGAACCCGCCGGGTGCCCACCCGGGCGGCTGCCGCACCGACGGAAGGACGCCGGCATGACTTCTGCGCCGCAGACGATCGTCTTGATCCATGGCCTGTGGATGACTCCGCTCGCCTGGGAGCACTGGGTGACCAGGTACGAGGAGCGGGGCTTCACCGTGCTCACGCCCGGGTACCCCGGGATAGAGCCGGGCGAGGCGGGGGTGGCAGCGCTCCGTGAGGACGCCTCCGCCGTCGCCGGTGTCGGGGTGCGCGAGGTGATGGACCACCTCACCCAGGTCATCGAGGAACTCGATACTCCGCCGATCATCATGGGTCACTCGTTCGGCGGGACGTTCGCTCAGCTCCTGGTAGGCGCCGGGCTCGGCGCGGCCGGGGTGTCGATCGACGGCGCCGCGGTCAAGGGCGTCAACGCGATGCCCTTCTCCGAGCTCCGCTCCGTCTTCCCCGTCTTGAAGGACCCGGCGAACGTACACCGGGCCGTTCCCCTGACGCCCGGGCAGTTCCACTACGCCTTCACCAACACGCTGAAGGAGGAAGACTCCCGGCGGGCCTACGACCGGTACGCGGTGCCGACGCCGGCACGCATCCTCTTCCAGGGCGGTTTCGCGGCTGTCACCCCGCACGCGACCACGACCTTCGACTTCTCCGATGACGACAGGGCGCCGCTGCTGTTCGTCTCCGGTGGCAGCGACCACATCCTGCCTCCCGCCGTCCAGCGGCAGAACTACGAGAAGAACGCGAAGCACTCGACGGCGGTCACCGCCCATACCCTCTTCGAGGGCCGCGATCACTTCACCTGCGGCGAGCCCGGATGGGAAGTCGTCGCCGACCACGTCCTCGACTGGGCCCTGAACCCGCGTGCCGGAATCCTCGACGCACCGACCGGCGAACGCTGACGGCGGCCGACGAGACCCGACGAGAAAGGAGACCCCCGCCATGTCGAGGACGGTGGCCGACGGTCTGTGGGAGATGCTGGTCAGCGCAGGCGTGCGGCGCTGCTACGGAATCGTGGGCGATGCGCTCAACCCGGTGGTCGACGCGATGCGTCGCAACGGCCAGGTGGACTTCGTGCACGTGCGCAACGAGGAGTTCGGCGTTTTCGCCGCGGTCGCCGAGGCGAAGCTGACCGGCCGTCCCGTCGCGGTGTGCGGAACGGCCGGTCCCGGGGTGGCACACCTGATCAACGGCATGCTGGACGCCCTCAAGGAGGGGGTGCCCGTCATCGTCCTGGCCGGCGACACCGAAACCGGCCTGATGGACACCGAGACCGTCGAGGAGCTGAATCCGTATCGGTTCTTCGCACCCGCATCGGTGTACGTGGGCCGACTGGTCAGTCCCGCGCAGCTCCGCACGGTCGTCACCTCGGCCGTGACGGCCGCCGTGACCCGCGGCGGTCCCGCCGTCGTCGCACTGCCCGGGGACATAGCGGCCGCCGCCGCGCGGAAGGACGACTACCGGATCCGGCTGCCTCGCCCCGTGCGCGCACCGGCCTGCGCGGAGGACCTCGCCGCCATGGCCGAGATGATCAACGCGTCGGCGACGGTCGCGGTCTTCGGCGGCCAGGGCTGCGCCGGCGCGCACGCCGAGGTGACGGCACTCGCGGGAAAGCTGAGCGCGCCCGTCGGGTACTCGCTCAAGGGCAAACAGTTCCTCGAACACGACAACGCGAACGCGGTCGGGATGACCGGACTCCTCGGCTACGGCGGCTGTCATCACGCACTCCACAACGCCGACGTGCTGCTGATGCTCGGCACGGACTTCCCCTTCAGCGATTTCCTGCCGCACCGCGGGACCAGGATCATCCAGGTCGACCGGAACCCGGAACGGCTGGGCCGCCGGGTACCGGTGTCGCTGGGGGTCACCGGCGACGTACGGACCACCGTGTCCGCGCTGCTGCCACTGGTCGAGCCGAAACCCGACGGCGGGTTCCTCACCCGCTGCGTGGAGGAGACCGAGCGATTCCATCGCAAGGCACAGCACTACACGGACAAGGGCCCGCGCATCACACCGATCAGGCCCGAGTTCCTCGCCGCCACCCTCAGCGACCTGGCCGACGACGACGCGCTGTTCTTCGCCGACACCGGGACCCCGGTCATCTGGGCCGCCCGGCACATCAAGTACGGCCCAGAACGCCGGCTGTTCGGATCGTTCTCCTGGGCGTCGATGGCCACCGCCTCACCCGGTGCGTTCGGTGCCCAGCTCGCCTTCCCGGGCAGGCAGACCATCGCGCTGTGCGGTGACGGCGGATTCACCATGCTGGCGCTCGGGGACCTCCTGACCGAAGTACAGCGTCGGCTGCCCGTCGTGCACATCGTCTTCAACAACAGCGGCCTGGACTTCGTCAAGATCGAGCAACAGGAAGCCGGCTTCGTGCCGTTCGGCACCGACTTCGCCAATCCGGACTTCGCCGCCGTCGCCGAGGCCATGGGTGCCAAAGGCATCCGCATCGAAGACCCCGACGATGTCGAGGACGGCCTCGCGGCCGCGCTGGCGCACACGGGAGGCCCCGTGGTCGTCGATGTCCTCGTCGACCCCTACGCGCTCACCGTCCCGGCCCACGTACCCGCCCGCACCGCCGCCGGATTCACCCTCAGCGCGGCGCGGCAGATCCTCGCCGGCCGACTCGACGACGTCATCGACACCGCCGCCCACAATGCCCGGCTCATCTGAACAACCGCGCCGACGGAAGAGGAAGACCCACGATGACAGGCACCCACGACCATCCGTCGGCCGCCGCGGAGGCGTCACCCGGTTGGCGTGAGATCTACCTCGAAGGCTCACCCGAGGCCGAGGAGGCTCACTTCCGGGACCTGGCGGACATCGTCGTCGGCCTCCAACGGACCAATAGGCGGGAATCCGGCTCGCGGGTATCCCGCCGCACCTTCCACGCCAAGATCGTCGTCGGAGTGGACAACGCCGAACTCGCCTTCCGGGCCGATCTGCCCGATGGCCTCGGCGCCGGCGACTTCACCGCCGGTGCGCGGCTGCCGGCCGTCGTCCGCCTGTCCAACGCCAGCGGTGTCGCCGGCCCCGACGGCAGTCCCGATCTCCGGGGCGCCGCACTGAAGATCACTCTTCCCGACGGCAGTCGTCACGACCTGCTCATGACCAGCTATCCGGTCTCCCACGCCCGCAACGCCACCCAGTTCGTGGAGATCGCCGAGATCGGAGCCGGTCCCAAGGACCAGGTCCGGGCGCGCCTGGTGGCAAAGTTCGGCCGTGCGGAGACTGCGCGCATCCTCGACAACCTCAGGCAGGCCAACCGTCCGTCGGCGAGCCTCGCCCTGGAGTCCTACTGGAGCCGCGGGGCCGTGCTGTGGGGGGACACCGGACCCGTCAGGTTTCGCCTCAGTCCGGCCGGAGCCGCGAGCCCCGCGTCCGCCCTCCCGCCGGGTTCGCCCGACGGACTGCGCGCGGACTTCGCCGACCGGCTGAACAACGCGCCGGTGCACTTCGCCCTCCATGTCCAGAAGTACGTCAGCGAGGGACTGACCCCGATCGAGGACGGGGCGGTCGAGTGGAAGGAAGACGACTCGCCTTGGCACCACGTCGCCACCTTGACGATTCCCGCCCAGGATCTCTCCGGCCATAGGGGCCGGGCCACCCGCGACCGCGTCGACGCACTCGCGTTCAACCCCTGGCACGCCCCCGCGGACTTCCGCCCGCTCGGCAACCTCAACCGCGCCCGCCGTACGGTCTACACGGCCAGCGCGAGAGAGTGGCACGCCCGGTAGCGCATACGGACCGGGGCACCGGAACGCTCGGCCGGGATTCCCCGGCCGAGCGTTCCGCAAGAGCATGACACTCAGTTCCGGCTCATTCGTCGTGAACGGGCTGCTGGACGAAGGTGGCGTGGAACCGGCGGGTTTCGTCCACGACACGGACGGGCCCGGTCAGGGTGACCGTCGCCGTCAGGTGAGCGGCCGTGCTCGACGACGCCAGGCGGAACTCCAGGTCGCCCGGCTCAACGATGCGGTGGCCGTCATGACCGGTGAAGGAAGCGACGTCGGCGGGGACGGTCAGGTGCAGACGACGGGCTTCGCCCGGCGTGAGGGACACCCTGCTGTAGCCGACGAGGCGCTGTACCGGCTGGACGACGGAGGCCGTGGGGTCGTGGAGGTAGAGCTGCACGATTTCGGTGCCGGCCCGGTCGCCCGTGTTGCGGATGGTGAAGGCGATGGTGAACTCGTCCTCGGTCGAGGCCTGCCGGGACGCCACCGTGAGGTCGCTCCAGGCGAAGGTCGTATAGCTGAGTCCGTGGCCGAAGCCGAACGCCGGGGTCGGGTCGATGTTGGAGACATCGCTGGCCTGGGCCAGGCGGGCGCCGAGATATGTGGTCGGCTGGGCGCCGGGACTCCGGGGCACGCTGACGGGCAGGCGCCCGGAGGGATTGGTCCGGCCGCTGAGCACGCCGGCGATCGCCCGGGTGCCTTCGGCTCCGGGGAAGAAGGACTGGACGAGCGCCGCGGATTCGTCCGCCGCGCGACCGAGGGCATAGGGCCGGCCCGCGAGGAGGACGGTGACGACCGGACGCCCGGAGTCGAGCAGCGCGTCGAGGAGTTGCTGCTGGGCGCCGGGGAGAACGAGGGATTCGGTGTCGCAGCCTTCGCCACTGGTGCCACGCCCGAACAGGCCCGCGCGGTCGCCCAGGACAGCGATGACGAGGTCCGCGTCGCGGGCCGCGTCCACCGCCGCGTCGATCCCGGAGAGGTCGCCGTCGTCGATGCCCGTACCGTGGGCAAGGGTGATGTCCGCGTCGGGGAACTCGGCCGCAAGGGTGGCGTGGAAGGTGGGCAGGTCGATGCCGATGGGAACGTCCGGGTGCTGGACGCCGACGTGCATGGGGAACGAATAGCAGCCCAGTACGGCGGTGGCTTCCGCCGCGTTGGGACCGACCAGGGCGATGCGGCGCGGCGCCGCCAGGGGCAGCACACCGTCGTTGCTGAGGAGGACCACGGCCTTCTCGGCCATCTCCCGGGCCAGTTCGCGGTTCGAGGGAGGATCCAGGTCGACCTTGCCGCGCAGGGCGTCCGGGTCGTCGAGATCGGTGCCGCGCAATGCGGCCGGCACCGGATCCCAGTCGGGGTCCAACATGCCGAGCTGGGCCTTTTGGTGGAGAACTCGACTGAGGGCACCGTCGATGAGGGACTCCGGGATCCGGCCGTCCTTGACGGCCTGGACGAGTGGTTCACCGAAGGTCTTGACGCTGGGCAGTTCGACGTCGACGCCGGCCGTGAGGGCGGTGCTCGCGGCGCCGGCCCAGTCTGCCGCGACACCGTGGAGGGTCTTCAGGAAGGCGATGCCGAAGTAGTCGGCCACGACCGTCCCGTCGAATCCCCAGGTGTCACGGAGCAGGCCGGTCAGCAACTGCCTGTCAGCGGCGGCGGGTACACCGTCGTTGTCGTTGTAGGCGTGCATGACGGAGCGGGCGCCGCCCTCCCGTACGGCCATTTCGAACGGAGGCAGCAGGACGTCGGCCCGCTCGCGTGGCCCGATCGCGGCGGGAGCGAGGTTGCGTCCCGCGCGGGACGCGGAGTAGCCCACGAAATGCTTGAGGGTGGCGATGATTCCCGCCGACTCCAGACCCTGCACGTACGCGGTGCCGATGGTGGCCACGAGGTAGGGGTCCTCGCCGATCGTCTCTTCCACACGACCCCAGCGAGCGTCGCGCACTACGTCGAGGACCGGCGCGAGTCCCTGGTGGATGCCGACGGAGCGCATGTCACGACCGATGGCCGCAGCCATGCGGCGCACGGTCTCGGGGTCGAACGTGGCGCCCCAGGAGAGCGGGACGGGGTAGGCGGTGGCCCCCCAGGCCGCGAAGCCGGCCAGGCACTCCTCGTGCGCGAGAGCGGGGATTCCGAAGCGGTTCGCCGCGACGATGCGACTCTGGGTGCGATGCAGGGAAAGCGCCCCGAGTGCGGGGTCGACGGGCGCGGTTCCGAAGGGCCGGGTCAGCTGCCCCAGCCCGGTGGGCATCAGCGCCGTGAGGTCGACGGCTTCCTCCATGTCGTGCTGATGGGGAGCCACCTCGTCGCCCTGGGCGGAGGCGCCGACCCACACGCCGTACAGCTGGGCCGTCTTCTCCTCCAGGGTCATGGCCTCGATCAGGGACGCCACTCTGGTGGCGAGGGGTCGGGCCGGATCGTTCCACGGAGGGGTCGGGGGGGAGGTCTCTACAGCCACGTGGCGGTCACTTTCCTCCGACGCCCATCAGGCCCTGGACCAGGGCGCGACGGGCGAACAGGTAGATGAGCAGGACGGGCACCATGGACAGCATCACGGCGCCGAGAAGGCCGGGGATGTCGATGCCGTGTTCGGTCTGGAAGTTGTAAAGACCCAGCGTGATCACCTTGGTCGACTCGGACTGGGTCAGCACGAGCGGGAAGAGGAACCCGTTCCATGCCTGGAGCGCCGAGAACACGGTGATCGTGGACAGGCCTCCGCGCGAGAGGGGAACGACCAACTGGAAGAACATGCGCCGTGGAGTCGCTCCGTCCACCGCCATGGCTTCGAACAGTTCGGGAGAGATGTCCCGCATGGTGCCGCTGAGGATCAGAGCGGACATCGGCAGGCAGAAGGCCGCTGTCGGCAGGATGACGCCCAGCAGGTTGTCGTACAGCCCTGCTTTGCTGATGAGGTAGAACATCGGCACGATCACGGCCTGGGCCGGAATGGCAAGGCCCAGCAGGAACAGGCGGAAGACCAGTGAGGTCACCTTGCTGCGGCTGCGGACGATGGCGTACGCGAGCGGCGGCACGAGCACCAGTACCAGTCCGGCCACGGCCGCCGTGACGGCGATCGTGTTGAGGAAGTACCGGCCGAAGCCGGTGTCGAACGCGTTGAGGTAGTTGTCGAAGGTGAAGCTGTCGGGCACCGACACGGGGCCGTTCGCGGCGTAGTCGCCGCGGGTGCGCAGGGTTGCGGCGAGCATCACGTAGAGCGGCAGTCCGACCAGGAACAGCCAGACGGCGGATCCGACGCCGGCCACGTAGTTGGGGCGGCGCCTCATGACACTCCCTCCATGGTGCTGCGCATCTTGTCGTAGCCCGACACCCGCACGACGATGAGCGAGATGACGGTGGAGGCCACGACCAGGGTGAGGGCAATGGCGGCACCGGCGCCGAAATCGAACCCCTTGAAGGCCTTCTCGTACATGTAGTAGGCGCTGATGGTGGTGTCGGTGCCGGGTCCGCCCTGCGTGAGGATGAGGACGGTCTCGAACGTCGTCAGACCACCGACGGTCATCAGAATCACCGAGGTGATCATCGAGTTGCGCAGTTGCGGCAGCGTGATGTGGAAGAACTGCCGGTAGCGCCCCGCTCCGTCGATCTCCGCGGCCTGGTAGAGCACTTGCGGGACGGCTCGGGCGGCACCCTGATAGATCAGGGTGTGGAAGGGGGTGAACTGCCAGGTGCTCACGAACGCCAGCACACCGATGGCCGTGACCTGCTTGCCGAACAGGTTCCCGTCACCGAACAGCCAGGTGGCGTCCGCGGGGATGCCGAAATTGGGGTCGAGCAGAGCTCGCCAGAGCACGGAGACCGCGGTGCCCGACAGCAGCAGCGGGACGAAGTAGATGACGGACAGCACGGCGCGATTGCGCTGGTAGCCGGCGGCCCAGACGCCCAGGACGATGCTGAGTGGTGTCTGTACGAGGATGCCGAGGGCGGTCAGGACCAGGGTCACCCAGATGCTCTTGAGCATCACGGGGTCGTCCAGGAGACGTGACCAGTTGTCCATGCCCACGAACTGGGGCGACCCGAGCCCGTTCCAGGTCATGAACGACAGCACCGCGACCATGATCAGCGGAACGATCGCGAAGACGGCGAAGAACAGGGCGGCGGGCAGAGCCCAGCCGAAGCCGGGTCTCGCCACGTTTGCTGTTGACGAGCCGGTCGCCCGCCGCCGGGTCTCCTTGTGGGACCCGACGGCGGGCTGGGTGCTCGTGATCTGTGTAGTCATGAGCCGTTCATTCGCTCGGAAGTGCCTGCATAGCCTTGATGAAGCCGTCCGCGTCGAGCTGGCCGTCGAAGAACTGCTGCACGGCCTGCTGGATCGGAGTCCCCGCGGCCGGCGGATACGCCTGGTCCCAGGACAGCTGGAACGCGGGAGCTTTGGCGACCAGGTTGTACTGGAAGCGCGAGTAGTCGGGGTTGGCCGAGGAGGCCAGGAAGGACTCGGTGTTCGTGGTCGTCGGCAGGTTGCCGATGGCCAGCTGCGCCTTCACGAACTCGTCCGAGTACATCAGCTTCAGGAACTTGGCCGCGGCATCGGGGTACTTGGTCTTCCGCAGCACCGAGTAGAAGTTGTTGGTGTTTCCGACGACGTCGGCGGCGTCTCCCTTGCCGCCCGGAATGGTCGGGAACGACGTGTAGCCGAGGTCCTTCTCCGCGAAGCTCTTGGCGTCCGTCTGCTGCTGGGCGTAGTACCACGAACCCATGAGTTCGAAGCCGGCCTTGCCGGAGGCGAGGAGTGCCGGCGAGGCGCCGTTGGTGTACTTCACCGAGTCGTAGTTCTTCCCGAAGGCGCCGGCGTCCACGAGGTCCCTGAGCATGCTCAGCGCCTTCTTGCTGTCGGCGCTCTCCCATGCCGACTTGTCACCCTCGATGGCCTTCTGGAACAGGCCCGGTCCGGCGATGCGGTCGTAGAGGTACTCGAACCACATGAGGGTCGGCCACCTGTCGCCGCCGCCCAGCGCGATCGGGGTGACACCTTGGGCCTTGAGCTTCTTGACCGCGGTGAGCAGTTCGTCCCAGGTCTGGGGCGGTGTGATCCCCGCGTTCTCGAGGACCTTCTTGTTGTGGAACAGCAGGACGGGCTGGGTGCCGCGCATCGGGACGCCGTACGGCTTGCCGTCGACCACGGCGCTGTTGAAGACCGCGGGCAGGAACTTCGACTTCAGGTCAGGGTTCTTCGCGATGAAACCGTCCAGCGGCAGCAGCAGATCGGCCTTGACGAACGGCTGGATGCTGCCGCCGCCCCAGTTGAAGAAGATGTCCGGGGCCTGCGGGGTGTTGATGATCGTCTGCAGCTTCTGCTGGTAGTCGGCCCCAGGGATGGTGTCGAGGACGGCCTTGACGTCAGACGTCTTGTTGAACGTGCTGACTATTTGCTTCTCGACCCTGTTGCTGGCGTCCCCGTAGACCAGAACGTGAATCTTGCCGTCGCTCGACGACTGGTCGTTGCCGTTGCCGCAGGCGGCCAGGGGGAGCGCCAGGGCGAGCGT
Organism: Streptomyces sp. NPDC059224; assembly: GCF_042754285.1. Lineage (NCBI taxonomy): Bacteria > Bacillati > Actinomycetota > Actinomycetes > Kitasatosporales > Streptomycetaceae > Streptomyces > Streptomyces sp. NPDC059224. The sequence goes on along the minus strand of NZ_JBHZAN010000004.1, from coordinate 178,248 downwards.
CGCACCGCAGGCGACCAGTCTGGGCAAGCGCGCGCGTGTCTTCATCGTGTGGAGCCCTTCGAAAGTTTCGGCCTCATTACCGAAAGTCAATGCGCTGGGGACACTAGGACAGGCCTGAGGCTCGGTCAACAGTCATGCACGCACTGGCTCAAACCGTTACGGGCGTTGCGCGCCTATATCCTGCGGACATGGGCAAGGAAGGCAAGACCAGCAGTAGAGTGACCCTGGCCGAGGTGGCGAGAGTTACCGGCGTCTCGCTGCCGACAGTTTCGAAGGTGATCAACGGTCGTTCGGACGTCTCCCCGGTGACTCGGGCCAAGGTCGAGAGAGCTCTGGAGACCCACGGGTACCGTCGGCGGCCTCGGACGCCGTCCCGGCCCGCCCTTGTTGAACTGGTGTTCCACGAGCTGGAGAGCATCTGGGCGATGGAGCTGATCAAGGGGGTGGAGCAGGTCGCGAGGGACAACCACGCCACCGTGGTCCTCACCGTGAGCGGCACGCGGCATGCGATCGGACCGGAGTGGCTCGAAGGGGTGCTGCGAAGAAGACCCGTGGGCGTCGTCCTGGTCTTCTCCACGCTTCCCCAGGACGTCAGACAGCGGCTCAGGTCGGCGGCCATTCCCTTCGTTGTCGTCGACCCCGCGGGCGACCCCGACCCCGACGTGCCTTCGGTGGGCTCGGCGAACTGGGCCGGCGGTCTCGCGGCCACCCGGCATCTCACGGCACAGAACCACCGGCGGGTCGCGATCGTCACCGGACCCGGGGACATGTTGTGCTCACGGGCCCGCCTCGACGGTTATCGCTCGGCCATGGCGATGGCGTCCCTGGACGTGGACCCGCGGCTGGTGCGCTTCGGCGACTTCCATGTGCAGGGCGGCTTCGAGCACGCGATGAGCCTGCTGGACGGGCCGGACCGGCCGACGGCGATCTTCGCGGGGAGCGACCTTCAGGCGCTGGGCGTGCTGGAGGCGGCCCGGGTCAAAGGACTGCGCGTACCAGAGGACCTGTCGGTGGTCGGCTACGACGACGTGCCGCTCGCGCAGTGGTCGAGCCCGCCGCTCACCACGGTGCACCAGCCTCTTCGGCGCATGGCCGAGGAGGCGTCCCGCATGCTGTTCGGCCCTGATGAGGCCGGCAAGGCCGCCCAGCGTATCGAGCTGGCCACGCACTTGGTGGAGCGACAGAGCACGGCCCCGCCCCTCGGGTCGTGAGGAGCGCGCCCGGTCCCACGGCACCGGTGGGGTGACGGCGGCGAACCTCCCGGAGTTCCGGCGCGGGAAGAACTCCCCGGTCGGCCACGACGGAGACCGGCCGTGCGGGACGAGGACACGGCCGCCGGCGCGGATTCTCCCCGGGCCGTCGGCACCTGGCACGGGCGGTGGTCCGGCATGCCGGTGGCCCACCGCCCGCGGTCGCTCACGAACCCAGACGGGCGCGCAGTCCAGGCTGGAGGAACTCGCCGTGAGCGGTGACCATGTCGTCGCAAAGGCGCCAGATGTCCTCGACCGGCAGGGCCGCGGCTGTGGCGGGGTCGGTCATCGCCGCGTGCCTGATGTGCCGCGGGTCGTCCTCGATCGCCGCCCGCACCACCAGGTCGTTCGCGCTCAGGTAGGTGCGGTTGAGTGCCGCGAGCTGGGGCGGGAGGGAGCCGATGCGGGTGGGCTGGACGCCCAGCGAGTCCACCAGGCACGGCACCTCGACGGTCCCGTGTGCGGGCAGATTGTCGATCAGCGCCCGGTTGGGGACGTTGCCGTAGACCGTGCGCGGGGTGCCGGTCACCATACTGTGGATGATCTGGGGCGCGTACTCCATCGTCCCCTCGACGGCGACCGGTGTCCCGGCGGCCAGCGCGTCGCGGGTCCTCTCGTACGTGGCGACGTTCTCGTCGACGATCTTGAGGTACTCGCCGATCGGCAGCCGCAGCCGTTCGACCTCGCTGTCGTGGTGCAGGTACCAGGGAACGTACTCGGAGGAGTGCTCGCTGGTCTCCGTGGGATAGTAGCCGAGCCGGCGGTACATGTCGACTCGGACCCTGCGCAGCAACTGGTCGTCGGAGGCGATCAGTTCGTCCAGCCTCGGGTACAGGCTCCGGCCCTGGTGCTCGAACCGCAGCACCCATGCCTGGTGGTTGACGCCAGCGGCGTGGTAACTGATCTCCTCGTAGGGGACCTTGACCAGGTCGGCGAGATCGCGCAGCGTCCAGTACACCGAGTGGCACAGACCCACCACTCGGGTCAGGCCGGTGGCCTGGGTCAGGTACTGGACGTTCATGGCCATGGGATTGGTGTAGTTCAGCAGCCAGGCCTGCGGGCAGACCTCGGAGATGTCCCGCCCCAGATCCCTGAGGAACGGGAACGTCCGCAGGGCGCGGAAGATACCCCCGATGCCGAGCGTGTCGCCGATGGTCTGGCGCACGCCGTGGCGGGCCGGTACCTCGAAGTCGGTCCGGGTGGCCTCGCCCATGCCGATCTGCACGATGTTGATGACGAAGTCGGCGTCGGCCAGGGCTCTGCGGCGGTCGGTGTCCGCGGTGACGTCCGGCGTGGCGCCGAGGGTGTCGGCGATGCGTACGGCAGCGGCGTGCGCGGTGGCCAGCCGCTCGGTGTCGATGTCGTGCAGCGCGATGCGCGCGGACTTCAGTTCGGGGAACGCGAGGAGGTCGGCGAGCAGTCCCTGGGTGAAGACGACGCTGCCTGCGCCGATGAAGGCGATCTTGGGGATGGTCATACCGGGGTTTCCTCGGTCTCGGAAGGGCGGGCGAGGACGTCGTCCCGCGGGGGCTGTGCGGTCGTACCGGCGTGGGCACGGGGGGATGGGGGTTCGCGGATGTCGGTGGCGTGCGGCACTGAGGTGTTCCTGCCTGAGTGGTGGGTCGGAGACGAGCGGGATCAGCCCTTGAGACCGGTGGAGGTGATGGACTGGATGAACGCCTTCTGCGCGCCGAGGAAGGCGAGCAGGACCGGCAGCACGGTGATGACGTTCCCGGCCATCACGGCCGCCCACTGGGTGTGGTGCTGTCCCTGGAAGGTCGTGAGGCCGAGCTGGAGCGTGTACTGGGTGTCGTGGTTGACGGCGATCAGGGGCCAGGTCAGGTCGTTCCAGGTGCTGAGAAACGTCAGGACGGCGACCGTGCTGAGGGCGGGCCGGGACAGCGGAAGCACGATCCGCCACAGCACGTGCAGCCGTGAGCAGCCGTCGATCCAGGCGGCTTCCTCCAGCTCGCGAGGCAGCGAGAGGAAGAACTGGCGCAGCAGGAACACCGAGAAGGGCGTGACGAGGGACGGTACGATCAGCGCGCCGAGGGTGTCGATGAGGCCGAGCTGCTTCATCACCAGGAAGGTGGGAATCATCGTCAGCTGGAACGGGATCGCCATCGTGGCCAGCATCAGGCCCAGCAGCAGCCGGGAGCCGGCGAACCGCATCCGGGCGAACGCGTAGCCGCCCAGGGTGCCGAGCACGAGGTTCGCGGTGACCGTGACGAGGCTGACGACGAACGAGTTGGCGAACCAGTGGGGGAACATCGCGTTGCCGAGCACATAGCGGTAGCCGCCCAGGTCCAGATGGGAGGGCCACAGCGCCGGCGGGAAGCGGTTGATCTCCGCGTTGCTCATCACCGAACTGAGCGCCAGCCAGATCAGTGGCACCGCGAACAGCAGGGCCAGCGGCGCGAGCAGCAGGTGCCAGGGGCTGAAAGGCAGTCGTCGGCGCCGCCGGCCAACTGCGGACCGGGCGGCCAGTGCGGCCTGCGCGGCCTCGGGCGGGGCGGAGACGGCGGTCATGCGGTGGCTCCCCGGACTCGGCGGCGGGCGATCTGGAGGATCAGGCCGATCAGGCCCAGTGCCGCGGCCAGTACGTAGGCCGAGGCGGCGCCGTACCCTGCGGTGGCGTTCTTGAAGGCCTGCTCCCAGATGAAGTAGACGATCACGGTGGTGGATCCGAGGGGTCCGCCCTTGGTGGTGACGTACACGAGGTCGAACGTCTGCAGGGCCTCGATGGTCTGCCACAGCAGCAGGAACACCGTGACGGGCCTGAGCGTGGGCAGCATGACGTGCCGCAGGATCCGGAAGCGGCCGGCCCCGTCCAGCCGGGCCGCCTCGATCAGCGAGGCGGGTACGTCCTGCAGCGCCGCGAGGTAGATGACCATGCAGAAGCCGGTGCCGCTCCACAGACTGATCGCGACCAGCACGGGCAGCGCCTGGGACGGGTCGTTGAGGAAACCCTGCGGCGGGATGCCGAGGTAGTGCAGTACCGCGTTGGCCGCGCCGAACTGCGCGTCCAGGATGAACGAGAACAGCACGCCCTGCGCAGCGGAGGAGATCACGAACGGGACGAAGAACAGGGTGCGGTAGAGCCCGACGAAGCGGATGCGCCGGTTCAGGGCGAGGGCGAGCAGCAGCCCCACCACCATGCTCGCCGGCACGTACAGCGCGGTGTAGAGCAGGGTGTTGCGTACCGCCTGGCTGAAGTGGGGGTCCTGGGCGAGGGCGCGGTAGTTGTCCAGGCCCACCCAGCGGCTCCGTGTGACGAGGTCGTCCGCCTGGAAGGACAGCAGCAGCGACCAGATGATGGGCACCACGCTGAGACCAAGGATGATCAGGACCGCGGGCGACACGAACGTCCAGGCCATCGCGGACTCGGCGGCCCGTCTGCGGCGCAGGGCGAGCCGGTTGTCCGGGGGCCGGGCCAGGGTGATCGGGGTGGGCACTCGGGACACGGCGGATCTCCTCAGCGGGGTATGAGCAGTGCGGCGTTGGCGTCGGCGGCGCAGGAGCGCAAGGCCTGGGCGGGACTGCTCCGGCCCAGCAGCACGGCGACGACGGCCTGCCCGAGGGCCTGCGAGATCTGCGGGTAGGCGGCGTGCACGGGGCGTACCCGGGCCGAGTCCAGTGCCTTGGTGAACACGTCCAGGCCCTCGGTGTCGTTCTCCTGGTGCTGCCAGGCGGGCAGGTCGCGGGTGCGGCGGCTGAGCGGGAGGCTGCCCGCGTCGATGTCCCAGTGCACGTCCTGTGCGGGCTGCATCAGCCAGCTCACGAAGGTCTTGGCGGCCTTCGTGCGGGCCGCGCCGTTGTCGAACACCGTCCAGGTGTCGGGTCCGCTGATGGTCACCGGCCGGCCGGAGAAGGTGGGCAGCGGGACGACGTGGTAGTCGATCTCCGCCTGCCGGATGTCGGGGAGCTGCCAGGGTCCGGTGACGGCCATGCCCATCCGGTTCGACAGGAAGACCTGGTACATCTGCTCGCTGCCCGGCTTCGGGTCGACGTAGACGCTTTTGTCCCGGGCGAGGGCGGCCACCACCTCCAGGGCACGGGTCCCGGTGTCGCCGAACCCGATGTGCTTGCCGTCGTCGGCGACGACGTCCCCGCCGAGGTCCCAGATCAGGGGCCACATGCGCCAGACGGTGTCCTCGTCGCCGACGCCGGGCCAGCCGGTGCCGAAGCGGCCGCGGTCGCTGTCGGTCAGCGCCTTGGCGGTGGCGACGAAGTCGTCCCAGCGCCAGCCCGGTTCGGGCAGTGGCAGGCCGGCCTGCCGGAAGAGCCTCCGGTTGCAGACCACCGCGAGCGAGTCCAGCATCGCGGGCGCGGCGCGTACCTGGCCGCTGACGGTCACGGCCTGGCGGGCCGGCGCCCAGTAGTTCGTCCAGGGCGTGCCGGCATGACCGACCATGTCCGTGAGGTCGGCGACCTGAGGGCTGTGGGCGACACTCGCCAGGTCGGAGCCGAAGACGTAGGCGATGTCCGGGTAGGAGCCGGCGGCGAGGGCGGCCGTCACCTTCTGGAGCATCGCGTCGGCGAGCACTCCGCCGCCCAGCTCCACCCGGATACGGGGATGGCTCCGCATGAACGAGGCCACCAGGGATTCCAGGGCCTTCTTGCCGGTGTCGGTCTGCCCGTGCCACATCTCGATCGTCACGGTGCCGTCGGCGCTCACGCCGTCGTCGCTGCCCACCGCGCAGCCGGAGGCCGACAGGCCCGCGGCCGCCGTGGTGGCCAGAGCTGCGCCGGCGCGCAGCACGTCACGGCGCGGCGGCTGTGCGCTGCGGGTGACCGCGTACATGGGTACCTCCCGTGTGGAGCTGTGGGACACGCGCCGTGCGTGAGGGATGCGTCCGGTATCGGGCGGCCGGAACGCCGTGGGGCGGTGCTCAGCGTCGGGCGCGGAGCGAGAGGGACGGTCGGCGCACCGTTGACGCGCTGTGTGACCGGGTGGGGTGGCCCGCGGCGGAACTGCGGATACGTATCATGTCCAAGCCCCAGAACATGGTGGGTACGTCCCCGCCTCGGACACCGACATGGTCCAGGTCCTGGCGACTCAGTCCGGACTCCTGGCGCGTGGTCAGCTACCGGCTGGGCGTACCTCTGCCGCCGAGTGCTGTGACTGCGGCGTTGGCCAGGAGTTAAACGATGGTGACGGGTAGCTGTCAAGAGGCAAGCGGTGATTGGATATGCGTGAAACACCGGTGAAACCTGCATGACTGAGTATCACGTCTGCACGAGCCGCCAGCCCCGCGAGCTGTCGTGGGGGGGGGGGGGGGGCCCCCCCGCCGCCGGCGGCACCGGGTGGGGGGGGGGGGCGGGGGGGGGTTGTGCGGGGGGGGGGGGGCCGCCCGTGGGGGGGGAGGTG
>NZ_JBHZAN010000004.1:0-171617 GCF_042754285.1 Streptomyces sp. NPDC059224 | reverse complement strand
GTTTGGGGGGATCTTTTTTTTTTTTTTCCGCCCGCGCCCGCCCCCGGGGGGGCGTGTGTCCGGGCGCCCCCCCCCCCCCCCCGCACGACACGTGTTTGAGGATCCGTCCGGGGGTGTGATCGGCGCGGGACGCGCCTCAGCAGGTCTTGCGGACGTATCCGCTGCTGCCGGCCGGTGAGACGTCCACGTCGCGCTGGACGATGCTCAGCGTGCCGCCCCATCCCTTGCAGGCCTTCGTCCTGCCGGAGTTGGTGTACTCGATCACGATCACGTTGTTGCCGAAGGCGCTGGTGTAGTCGCCGCACTCGTCGTACTGGCCGCACTCCTCGGCCACGGCGAAGTCGAGGCCGTTGGCGGTGCGGTTGCCGGCCAGCTCGGGGGTGTTCTTCTGGGCGATGGCCAGTCCGTCCGCGTGGGCGCGGGCGGAGAGCAGCTTGATGAACGCCTGAGCGTTGTTCGCCGTCAGGAGGTTTCCGGAGCGGGTGTAGCTGTCGTAGTTGTCGGGCTCGACGGCCTGGAAGCCCTTGTCCCGGCAGCCGTCGATCTGGGACCCGATCTGGGCGGCGATCCGCTGGCGCTTGGCGTCCGTGCCGACGTCGAGGAGTGCCTCGCCCCAGTCCTTGTCGTAGACGACCTTGCCCGCGGAGTCGCGAAGCAGCAGGTCCGACGCCCACTCGCCCTCGGCACCCGGCTGCGCCTGGAAGGCGTTCACGTAGCAGATGTTGTACAGGCCGCCGGCCGGGGACGCGGTGTGGTCACGGGTGACGACCTTGACGCCGGAGGGGGGCGTGTAGGCGCCACCGATCTGGTAGTCGAAGCCCGCGTGCGTGGGCGGCGGGGATACGGTCGCCGCCTGCGTCGAGGGCGCCCCGACGAGCAGAGCGCCGGTCAGTGCGGCCGCGCCGATGACGGTGATGGTGAGTTTGGCCGTGGTGGTGTTCAGGTGGCTCATGCGGTGAGCTCCAGGGGAAGCGGGCACGTCCCCGCCTCGGACGTGTGGGGTGTCCTGGCGACTTGGGCCGGGCTTGCGGCGCGGGGCCTGCATACCGGCTGGGCGTGCCTCTCGACGCGGAGCGTGGCTCCGGTGTAGTCCGGGAGTAAAGCGATCGCCTGTGACGATGTCAATGGGTTCCGAAGTCCCTTGTTTCCAGCACGAGTTGGATGGTCACGTCGGCGGAGCGTGACAACCGGCGGCTGGGCACGGCGGAGAGCGGGCGGCGCGTCGACGACGCGTCCCAGCGGAGAAGGTGCTCGAAACTGCTTGATGTAAGCGTTGATTGAGCACCTTCGAGCATCTAAGGTCGTCGGTGTAACGGTCGGCCGAGGGTGCGGTGTCCGCCCCGGCTGATTCGTGACGCGTCCGTACCGCGCACAGGCCCGTGACGTCCAGGCGTCGGCCACGTCTCCCCGCTCGCGACGAAGGGATGCTTCATGACCAACCAGCCGGCCGCGCGGGAACTGCGCGTCGGTGTCGTCGGCACGGGCCAGCGAGCCGGGCTGGCCGTCCTGGCCCAGCGGCCCGGCTCGGCCCGCGTGGTCTCCTGCGCGGATCCGGCCGAACGCGGACGCACGGACGCACGGACGCTTTTCGGGGTCGAAGCCCACGTCCACGAGCGCTACGAGGACATGCTCACGGACGACCTGGACGCCGTCTTCGTCCTCACCCCGGACGACCTCCACACCGCGCCGGCCCTGTACTTCCTCGAAGCGGGCGTCGCCGTGTTCGTCGAGAAGCCGCTGGCCGTCGACCTCGACGACTGCGACAGGGTCCTGGCCGCCGCGGCCCGCACCGGTACCCGGCTCTACGTCGGACACAACCTCCGTCATCTGCCGGTCCTGCGCACCATGCGCGAACTCGTCGACGAAGGGGCGATCGGAACCGTGCGGGCGGTGTGGTGCCGGCACTTCGTCGGCCACGGCGGCGACTACTACTTCAAGGACTGGCATGCCGAACGCGCCCGGACCACCGGCCTGTTGCTGCAGAAGGGCGCGCACGACCTGGACGCGATCCACTGGCTGGCGGGCGGCTACGCCCGTACGGTGACCGCGCTGGGCGACCTGTCCGTCTACGGAGCCGGCCCGCACCGCCGGACCCGGCCCCAGGGCTCGGAGCGGGTGCAGGACTGGTTCGACGAGGGCATCTGGCCGCCGTCGGCGCTCCGTGATCTCAACCCCGTCATCGACGTGGAGGACATCAGCATGGTGCTGGCCCGCCTCGACAACGGAGTGCTCACCAGCTACCAGCAATGCCACTTCACTCCCGACTACTGGCGCAACTACACCGTCATCGGCGACGAGGGCCGTATCGAGAACCTCGGGGACGGCGTCCAGGGCGATGCCCCGTTGATCAAGGTGTGGAACCGGCGCCGTTCCGGCTACCGGCCGGAGGCCGATCTGACCGTGCCCCCCACCGAGGCGGCCGGTGGCGCGCACGGAGGCGCGGACCAGGCCCTCGTCGACGAGTTCCTGCGTTTCGTCGCTGACGGCGGCGCGACCGAGACGTCGCCCGTCGCCGCCCGCGAGGCCGTCGCGACCGGCATCGCGGCCACCGCGTCCCTGCGTTCGGGTGGCACCCCGGTCGAGGTCCCCGCCCTCGCTCCGCACCTGGCCGACTACTTCGCACGCCACCAGCCCGGTTCCCGCGACCCGGTCTCCCGGACCACCTGAACCCTCCTGCGCGTGTGACATCCGGGACATGGTGCGGTGAAGGCGAGTCACCGAGACGGCCTCGACCGCCGGTCGGGGATGCTCTCGACGTGCACGTCGTAGCGGTCCTGTTCGGGGATCAGCGACTCCGCCTCACCACGGCTGATGGCCGCCAACTGCGCGAAGCAGCCGAACCGTTCGATGCCGGGGCTGAGTACGACGACCATGTCGGCCACGGTGTCCTCGGCCGCGCCGAACACGTGGGGGAGGTGGGGCGGTATCACGACGAGACCGCCCTTCCCCACCGTGGTCAGCGTGTCGCCCAGGCGGAAGAGGGCCGGCCCGTCGAGTACGTGGAAGAGCTCGTGGGAGAGCTTGTGGTGGTGCGGTGGTGCTCCGTCCGCGCCGGTCGCCGGTGTCAGCCGGCTGACGCTGACCGCGCCTCCGTCGGCGAGCAGTTCGAACCCGCCGTTCTTGAGCAGCGCCCCGGCCGTGTCGCCGGGTTGCACCGCCGGGGCAGGGCTCGTGGAGTTATCGGTGGCTCCTTCGAACCGGAATCGGGGAGGGGCACGACAGGGCGTTCGTGTTCGGCGGGTCAGCGCGCGGCGGGAAAGCCCAGGTCCGGGCCGGCAGCGGCTTCCGCGGGCTCGGGCCAGCGGCTCGTGATGACCTTGCCGCGGGTGTAGAAGTGCACCGCTTCGCTGCCGTACATGCGGTGGTCGCCGAAGGCCGAGTCCTTCCAGCCACCGAAGGAGTGGTAGCCCACCGGCACCGGCATCGGCACGTTCACGCCGACCATGCCGGTCTCGACCTCCAGCTGGAACCGTCGGGCGGCGCCTCCGTCCCGGGTGAAGACCGAGCTGGCGTTGCCGAACGGTGAGCCGTTGACGATGCGCATGGCCTCCTCGTAGGTCGCGGCGCGGACCACGCACAGCACGGGGCCGAAGATCTCGTTGCGGTAGGCGTCCGAGTCGGTGGCGACCCTGTCGAGCAGCGAGACGCCCATCCAGAACCCGTTCTCGAAGCCCTCGACGGTGAAGTCCCTTCCGTCGAGCACCACATCGGCTCCCTGCGCGGACGCGCTCGCGACGTAGTCCGCGACCTCGTCGCGGTGCGCCCTGGTGACCAGGGGACCCATCTCGGACGCCGGGTCACTGCCCGGGCCGATCGTGACCTTCCTGGCCCGGTCGGCGATCCGCGACACCAGTTCGTCGCCCGCCGACCCGACCGCGACCACCACGGAGACGGCCATGCAGCGCTGCCCCGCGGAGCCGTAGGCCGCCGTGACGGCCGCTTCCGCGGCGGCGTCGAGGTCGGCGTCGGGCAGTACCAGCATGTGGTTCTTGGCCCCGCCCAGCGCCTGAACCCGCTTGCCGGCCGCGGACGCCCTGGTGTAGACGTGACGGGCGACCGGCGTGGAACCCACGAACGACACTGCGGCCACGTCCGGGTGGTCGAGCAGTGCGTTCACCGCGGTCTCGTCGCCGTGCACGATGTTGAGCACGCCGTCGGGCAGACCGGCCTCGGCCGCGAGCTCGGCGAGCAGCATGGACGCGGACGGGGCCTTGCTGCTCGGCTTGTGGACGAACGTGTTCCCACAGGCGATCGCCATCGGGAACATCCACATGCTGATCATCGCGGGAAAGTTGAACGGAGAGACGCCGACGATCACCCCGAGCGGCTGGCGGATGGAGGCCACGTCGACACGGCTCGACGCCTCGGTCGACATGTCGCCCTTGAGGGCCGTGCCGAGTCCACAGGCCAGTTCGACGATCTCCAGCCCACGGGCCACCTCGCCCAGCGCGTCCGCGTGAACCTTGCCCTGCTCGGCGGTGATCAGCGCCGCGAGGTCGTCGCGGCGTGCGTGCAGCAACTCGCGGTAGCGGAAGAGGACGGCGGTCCGCTGAGCGAGCGAGGAGCGGCTCCAGGCCGTGTAGGCCTCCTTCGCCGCGGCGACCGCGGCGTCGACCTCGTCGGCACCGGCAAGCGCGACCTGGGCGGTCACCTCGCCGGTCGCGGGGTCGGTCACCGAGCCCCAGGTGCCGGAGACACGGGCGGCGGCGTCGAAGGGCCTGCCCCCGATCCAATGGGTGACGGTCTTCATCGGCGGAACTCCTCCAAGCTGACGGCGGCTGTTGGTGAGGCCCATGTGCTTCACCTCACGTGCCTCGACCTCGGCCGGGCTGTCCGCGGTCCGGTCACGGACCCACTTCCCACGCCCGGCGGAGCGGGGCTGCTGACGTCGAAGCTACGTCGCGGACCGGCCCGATCCCGCGCTTCGGGGTCCCACGGCCCGAAGTGCCTGTGTCGGGTCCCGAACTGTCGTGGGGCAGGTCACTCGGAGGTCGTTCCAGGGGCGGCTGTGAAGGCCGCGGAGCGCCGGCACCGGTCGGTGGCCGGGACGGCGCCGGTGGCCGTCAGTGCGCCAGCATCGTGAGCGTGGTGTGTACGGTCGCCGCCACGGCGTCCCGGGCCGGACCCAGGTACTTGCGCGGGTCGGTCAGCGCCGGCATCGCGTCCAGCGTGTCACGCACGACCCGGGTCAGGGATATGTTGAGCGCCGTCCCTATGTTGATCTTCACGATGCCGGCGCGGACCGCGGAACGGAGTTCGCCGTCGGGAACCCCGGAGGAGCCGTGCAGCACCAGGGGGACCGGAACCGCTTCCCGGAGTCGTTCGATGAGCGCGTGATCCAGCGTCGCCGACCGCTCGGTCATGGCATGGCTGCTGCCCACCGCGACCGCCAGGGCGTCCACGCCCGTACGTGCCACGTACTCGGCGGCCTCCGACGGGTCCGTGCGTACGCCGGCGGTGTGCGCGCTCGCGGGGGAGTCCGGCTTGCCGCCCACATATCCCAGTTCGGCTTCCAGCCAGAGCCCCGCGTCGTGAGCCCATCGTGCCGCCGAAGCGGTGGCGGAGACGTTCTCGTCGTAGGGCAGGGCCCCGGCGTCGAACATCACGGAGGAGAAACCGCAGTCGGCCGCCTGGTGCAACAGGTCCACGTCGGTCACGTGGTCGAGGTGCAGAGCGATCTCCACCGTGCTCGACCGGGCCATCGAGGCCGCCGCCAGGGCGAGCGGAGGGAGCTGGCCCCTGTGATACCGCACGGCGTTCTCGCTGATCTGCAGGATCACGGGCCGCTCCGCCGCCTCGGCGCCGGTGATGATTCCCTCGGCGTGCTCCAGGGTGATGACGTTGAAAGCGGTGACGCTACGGCGCTCGGTCGCGGCGTGTGCGACCAACTCGCCGGTGGGGGCCAAAGGCATGGGTGTGCTCCTCGCGCGGGGCTGTCTGAGCCTGCGGTGTCCGTGTACGGCGGCAGAGCCGGCTGCCTACGGGCCTGCCAGCGGTGCCGAGGGAACCCGGGGCTCGGGCACCTCTTCGCGCTTCTCGTCGGCGTACACCATCAGAGTGGATCCGCCGAGGGCGAGGACGATGCCGATGGTCCCCCAGATCGTCGGCAGGGTCTGGTAGATGACCAGTGACAGCACGATGGTGAGGACGGGCGCCAGGGCGTTGGTGACCGGTGCGACGACGCTGGCCTTGCCGCGGCTGAGCGCCATGACGAGGAACAACGCGCCCACGGCGTTGAGGACCTGGGTGCCGGCGGTGAGTGCCGGAGCCTGCCACGGTGCGTCGGGCAGCCCACCCATCATGAGGACGGCCACGGGGACGAGCAGCAGACCGCTGATGGTCATCCACCCGAACGTGGTCGCGTCGTTGACGTCCGCGAGGGCGGCCTTGCGCATGAAGAACGCCTGCGCGCCCCAGGCCACGCAGATGAGGATGGACAGCAGCAGCCAGGACCCGGTGTCGGCCGAGCCGTGGTCGCCCGCGGGGATGCTGATGAGCACGATCGCTATCAGCGCGGCGACCACCCCGATGACGGCGAGCTTTCCGATCCGTTCCCTGAGCAGAGCCACGGCCATCAGGACGGTGATCACGGGGGAGAGCGAGACCACCGGGAAGATCAGATAGGCGGGGCCGTCGGACAGCGCCTGGAACAGCAGGAGTTGACCGCCCGCACCGGTGAGTCCCGCCGCGAGCCCGTAGACCGCGGCGATCGGCCGCCGGTCGAACCGCTCCCGGCGCAGCGCGACCACCGCCGGCAGGAGCATGGTGAACGCCCAGATGACGTAGATCATCTCGTTCGGATAGCCGTAACGCTCGGTGGGCTGGCTCGAGAACGCTCCCCAGACGCCCCAGAACAGGACGAGCAGACCGGCGTACAGGATCCAGTTTCGTTGGTCACGCATGGTGGTTCTCCGTAGTGGTCATCCGCGAGGTGGAGCGCAGGGCGGCGAGCGCCGGAGCGTCGAGGGGGGTTCCGGCGAGTTTCGCCGCGTAGATGGCCGCGCCGACCATCGGCTCGAACAGCGGCCGGCGCAGTTCGTAGTGGGCCGTGCCGCTGCGGAGTTCGGTGGTGAACGCGTCGAGTACGGCGGCCGACTGGAAGACGCCGCCCGAATAGGACACGGGGACGGGTTCGGTCTCGGCGAAGCCCAGCCGGCGGCGCGCACTGTCCACCAGCAGGGCCAGTTCCTGTCCGGCCTGGGTGAGGACGGCGGCGGCCTGCGCGTCGCCCAGCCCGGCCGCCTCGACCACGAGGGGACTCAGCGAGGCGATCTCGCTGCGGTGTCCCTGCCACCGGTTGAGTACGACGTCGATCACTTCGAGGTCGGTGGTCAGATCGAGGTGGCGGCGCAGGAGTTCGGCGAGCGGGCCCTCGGGCAGCCGGCCGTCGCTCATCCGGGAGAACACGTTCAGTGCGCGGGCGGCGATCCAGTACGCCGATCCCTCGTCGCTGAACAGTTCGCTCCAGCCTCCGGTGCGTACGCCGCGGCCCTGCCGCTCGCCGTAGGTCATCGAGCCGGTGCCGCTGATGACGTTGATGCCGTCCACCGCGCCCAGCGATCCGGCCCAGCCGCAGATCATGTCGTTGTCGCACGCGTAGCGCCGGTGTCCCAGCACCTGGCCGGGGACGGCGTCCAGCGCGGCGATGTCGCCGGGGACCTCCCCGTACCCGGGCAGGCCCAGGAACGCGTAGGCGATGTCCGCGGGCGTGATGCCCGCGCCCTCCGTCACGGCCCGGATGCCCTCGCGCAGAACCTGCGCGACGTGCTCGACGCCCCCGGTGCCGTTGTCCGCGAAGTAGTAGGCACCATCCGCGACGGCTCGGGCCCTGATGACGCCCGCACCGTCGATGAGGCAGAAGGCCGTCTTGGTGCCTCCGCCGTCCACACCCAGAAACATCGTTGTTCCTCCGCTCGGCTTTGTCTGAACGCTGTCAGGCGACGTCGTCGCGTCGCTGGGGGAGCGGATGCACGGTCACGCCCTGCACCACGCGGTTCACCTCTCCGGAGGGGAACGGGTTGTCGGGCCGGATGCCTTGGTGCAGGGACGCGCGCAGCGCTACCAACTGCGCGCACAGCACCGCGGGAAGGGCGAGTACGGCGTCGTCGGCATCGGCGAGCCCGGGGAGCAGCCAGGTGCCGTCGCCGGACAGTCCGTCGCGTGACGCGGAGACGGCGACGACGCTGCCCTGCGGCAGCCCCGCGCGCAGTTCGGCGAGGATGTCGAGGTCGTAGCGGCGCGTGTAGGGGTCGTTCGACACGTAGACGACGACGGCCGTGCGGTCGTTCAGCACGGACTTGGGGCCGTGGCGGAAGCCGAGTGAGGACTCCGAGGAGGCCACGAGCGCGCCTCCGGTCAGCTCCAGCAGCTTCAGGGCGGACTCCTGGGCCAGCCCCTTGAGCGCGCTGCTGCTGCCCAGGTACACCAGCCGTTCGGGTTCGCGGGCCAGCAGCTCCTCGATCTGCGGGCCGAGGCCGCCCGCGGTGATGTGCTCGGCCGCGGCGGCGGGCGCCTCGATGGCGTCCGGGGTGAGCGCCCCCAGGGCGAGCAGGGACGCCAGGAGCATGCCGGTGAAGCTCGACGTCATGGCGAAGCCCTGGTCGTTCGACGCGGCGGGCATGAGCAGGACGTGGGAGGAGGCGCTCTCGCCGTGGAGGCGTGCCAGCTGCCCGGCGCTGTTGCAGGTGATGACGAGGTGGTGCACGTGTGTCAGGACCTGGTCCGCCAGCCGGGTCGCCGCGACACTCTCGGGGCTGTCCCCGGACCGGGCGAACGAGACGAGCAGTGTGAGGACGTCGTCGGGGAACGACGCGTGGGGGTCGGCGACGATGTCGGTGGTGGAAACGGCATCGGTGCGTCGGCCGGTGGCGCGGGCGACCGCGGCCCGGACGACTTCTCCGGCGAAGGCCGAGGTACCGGCTCCGGTGAGGACGATCCGCAGGCCCTCGTCGGCGAGCAGGGGTGCGAGGAAGGCGTCCAGGGACTCGCGTTCACCGGCGACGATCGCCCCGACCTCGCGCCACACGTCGGGCTGTTGGACGATCTCGGCGGTGGTGTGGTCGGCCCCGCGGTCCTGAGGCGCCAGGTCCTGGGTGGAGGTCTTCACGCGTACTCCTTCTCATGGGTTCGGCATGCACGGTCGTAGTCGCGCAGGACGTCACGGACGCGGTCGACCACGAGGTCCCGCGGTGTCGCGGACAGATCCCCGGTCCGGACGCGCTGGTACTGGTTGGGCAGGTGGGCGCTCAGCAGGGGAAGGGGGATGCCGGGGGCTGAGAGGTTGGTGAACAGCCGCTCCTGGGCGGCGGCGATCTCAGGGTCGGGCCAGTAGTAACGCATGCGGTCGCTGTAGCTGTAGCGCCTGGCCAGCCGCTGATCGTCGGCGTCGCCCCCGTAGTAGCCCTGCCACCAGGAGGGTTCGTCGCGCATGCGCCGGTCGACCACCTCGCTCAGCCGGGACCGGGATGCGGCCGGGATGAGTTCGTCCTCGATCTCGGCCAGCGCGAACAGGGCCTCACGCAGGGCGAACGTCAGTCCGGGGCCCACCTTGAGCACTGCCCAGTGGTCCGCCACCAGGCCGGCCAGTCCGTCCGCCGTCTGGTAGTCCGTCGAGTGGGCCTCGAAGACCATGCCGGGTTCGTCGGCGAGGACCGTGCGCAGCTCGGACGTCCGCTCACGCCGGTAGTCGAACACCTGAAGGTGATCGAACTCCACGCCGGGCTGTACGACCAGGGCCATGACGCGAGGCCATGCCCCGGCCACACCATGCCTGTCGAACGCGCGCCGGTTGTGCTCCAGCGTCAGGCGTGCCGCCTCCGGACTGGTGGCGGCCATGCCTTCCAGCGTCTCGTGCGCACCTCCAGGCACCGGAACCTCGGTTCCGATGACATAGCGGAGGGCGTCCGCGGAGTCGCCCGCGGCGGCCTCGGCCACCCGTACCAGGCGTGCGGTGCGCTCGGCGACCAGCTCGTCGGTCAGCGGAGCGGCGTCGTCGGCGCAGGAGAAACTGCAGTCCAGGTGGATCTTCGTGAAGCCGGCCCGGACGTACGCCGCGACGAGCAGGTCCGCTTCGGCCATCGCTTCCCGCGAGGGCAGCGAACGCCACCGGTTGGGTCCCAGGTGGTCTCCGCCCAGAACGACCCGGTCCAGCGGCAGCCCGTGCTCGGCGGCGATGCCGTGCACCAGTTCGCGGAAGTCGTCGGGCCGCATGCCGGTGTAGCCGCCGTACTGGTCCACCTGGTTGGAGGTCGCCTCGACGAGGACGGTGCCTCCCGACGCGAGGGATTGGCGGACCGCTGCCTCGATGACCAGCGGATGGGCCGAGCAGACGGAGGTGATGCCGTGCGGTTCGCCGGCCTTCTGGCGGCGGACCACTTCATCCAAGGGGTTCCACATGATCGCTCCAGGGTTCACCGAAGGGCGTCAGCCGCATCTGTCGGTGCGCCTTCGGAAACGTGACTGGAACGGTACTGGTCTCGCGGGTGGTCGTCAACGGTCTGCTTTTGGTATTGAACTGGCCTACCTGAAACTGGTATACATCTGGTATGTCTTCTACGGATCGTGGTCTCCCTCAAGGGCTGCTGAGCGGAGACGCTCTGCCGCTGTACACCCAGGTCGCCGGACGCCTCCTGGACGACATCGCCGAGAAAGGTGCCCGACCGGGAGACCGGCTGCCGTCGGAGCGGGCGCTGGCCACCCGGTACGGCGTCTCGCGGGTCACCCTTCGCTCCGCCCTGAACGAGCTCGCGGAGCGCGCGGTCATCGAGTCCTCGCCGGCCCGCGGATGGTTCCTGGCCGAAGGCTACGAACGAGTTGCCCCCGCACCTCTTTCGCCGTCACCGGGTCCGGCGGCGGCCCAGTCGGTGCAGGGCTTCGCCGACTACGCCGAACAGCAGGGACTGCGGCTCCGCGACTCGGTCCTGGAGACCAGGGTCCGGCCCGCCACGGTCCAGGAGTCCGAACAGCTGAGGGTCGGCCCGGGGGCCTCGCTCTTCGAGATGCGCCGACTGCGCTACCTGGACGACATCGTCGTGGTGCTGGAGCACAACCGGCTGCCCCTCGCCCTGTGCCCGAAGCTGGCCGAGACGGACTTCACCAAGGACACGCTCTTCGCCACACTCCGCCGCGCCGATCCGCCTCAACTGCCCAAGGTCGCCGACTACTCCGTGGAGGCCCGGCATCCGACGACGGAGGAACGGCGACTGCTGGAAATCACGGACGCGACTCCGGTGCTCGTCGCCACCCAGCTCGCCTTCAACCAGAACGGGCAGCCCCTTGAACTCACGGCGGCCGCGTACCGCGGTGACCGGTACCACTTCCGGGCCTCCATCACGGGGTGAGCGTGTCGGGAGGGGCGGCCGGTTCGCCGGTCGGAAGTCCGACGACCGGCGGTACGTCCACAGCGGCCACCCGCTCCCTGAAGTTCACGGACGACGGAGGAATCTCGCCGAGTCTCTCGGCCGCTCAGAGCCCGCGCAGCAGGTCGGCCGCCCGCTCGGCGATCGCGTACACGGTGGCGTTGGTGTTGCTGGAGGGAATGGACGGGATCACGGACGCGTCGGCGACGCGCAGCCCGTCCAGCCCGTGCTGGACCCACAGGATCACGAAGTGGCGCCCCGATCCAAGGACTTGGCGAACGACGTGGCCGCCGCCCGTGCCGCCTGCTCCACGAGACCGATGCCGTGCCGCTCCGTGCCGGCGCCGTTCATCAGCACGGCCACGTAGAAGGTCCGGCCGTTCTTCTCTATCCGGCCGATGCTGTTGACGTCCCACAACGAGGTCTGGCTCCTTTGCAGCCAGCCGTTCTTGAGGGCGGCGGACGTGCCGGTGTCCGCCGCCGCCGACACGCCCCAGTCCTGGTCCGTCGCGATGTGGGACATCAGGTGCCGCACGGTGGACCGGGACGCGGCGTCGAGCGGCGAGGCACGCCCGAACACGCTCTGCAGCAGGCGGACCTGGTCAGCGGCGGTGGTCCGGGTCAGGCCCCATACGGTGCCTTCGCCGCCCCGGGTCTGCTTCAGACCGAGACGTTCATTCGCCTTGTCCAGCCCTCCGGCCCGCCCGATGGCGGCCCACAGGGTGGTGGCGGCGTCGTTGTCGCTGTTCTCCACCATGGCGGTGGCCAGCTCGCGTTCGCGTGTGGTCAGTTCCCGCCTGGCGTCCTGCGCCTGGAGCAGGAGTGCGGAGAGTATGTCCACCTTCACGATGCTGGCCGTGTCGAAGAAGTCGTCGCCGTAGGCGGCCCACTTCCGGGTCCGCTCGTCCAGGAGCGCGACCGACATGCTGCCGCCCCCGAGGTGTGACGTGACAGGAGCGAGGGGCCTCGCGAGGTCCAGGGCGCCGACGGGCGGGGGAGCGGAGGGTTCGACCGGCGGGGTGGAGGCTCCCGTGTCGACGAGGTGCAGCCGATGCGCCGCGAACGAGGTGGCGGCGCCGAGCAGGACGGCGCCGACGGCCACCGCCCAGGCCGTACGGCGCCGACCGCGGTGCCGCCGCCGGTCGGCGCGATTCTGACTGCGGCTCACCGGTGGGACGGTCGTGGGTTCCGTGCTGCGCCACGGGTCGGACATGCCTGGGTCTCCTTGCGCGCCGAGCGGCGGCGCCTGTGCTGGTGAAGGGGGTGTGTCACGGCGGCTCGGCACCACGGCAGGCCGGAGCCCGGACGCGGTACGAAGTCGGCGTGGGGGGAAGCGCCTTGTGCGGAAACTGAGAGTGAGTGACAAGGAGGCCGGAGAGCAGCGGGGTGCTCCTTGCCGTGCGGTGCCGCTCCGGCGGCGGAGAAGCCGTCGCACATGACCGGCACGAGTGGTGCCACGGCGGGCCGGGACGCCTCGCCGAAAGGCTCCGCCGGGCGCGGAGTTCGGTACATGAGGTCGGTCCGCCGTGGACAGGCATGGACCCGGTTCGGTCCGGCCTTCCCCCGCGCTGCCCGGCCAGGGAATTACAGCACAGGATGATTGACCGTGCAATGAAAGTGGGATGGATATGCGGATGTTCCCGGGTGACCGTCCGCCGCTCGCACACATCTGCCCGGACCCGCCGGACGGCCGACCGTGCAGGGCGCATAGGATCCGTCCATGCCCGAGCACCCCTCGTTCCCGCTGCCGCCGCAGGTCCGCGTCCTACGTCTGAAGACCCGGCGGGGTGAGTTCGCCGCACTGCGGACCGAACCGGCCGACGGGCCGTACCGCGGCACCGTCCTGCTGCTGCCGGGATACACCGGCAGCAAGGAGGAGTTCGCGCCGCTCCTCGCGCACCTCACGGCGGCGGGCTACCGTGCGGTCGCAGTCGACGCCCGGGGACAGTACGAGACCGACGGCCCGGACGACGAGGAGGCCTACGGGCAGGACGCGTTGAGCAGGGACGTACTGGCCCAGGCGGAGACGCTCGAGGGACCGGTGCACCTGGTGGGGCACTCCATGGGCGGTCACCTCGCCAGGGCGGCGGCGCTGGCGGACGCCCGGCCCTTCGCGTCCCTCACGCTGCTGTCCTCCGGACCGGCACAGGTGGGTGAGGGGCGGCAGGCGCAGCTGAAGCTGCTGCTCGGCGCACTCGAGACGATGACGATGGCCCAGGTGTGGGAGGCGATGCAGAAGCTCCGGCCGGTCGCGGCTCCGCCCGCGGAGGCCGAGCGGCTTCGGGCGCGTTGGCTGCGCACACATGTCTCACACCTGCGAGTGGTGGGACGGCAGCTCCTGGTCGAAGCGGACCGGACGGCGGAACTGGCGGCCCTCACGTCGCTGCCCAAACATGTCATCTACGGCGACGCGGACGACACCTGGACCGCGTGGCAGTTGGAGGACATGGCCAGCCGGCTGCGAGCCCACCGTACGGTGATGGCCGGCACCGGACATTCGCCGAACCTCCAGCGTCCCGCCGAGACGGCCGATGCACTGATCGGGTTCTGGTCGGGCGTGAGCCGGGACGGCGGGGGCGCAGGCACAGCTCCGCACCAGGACGAGCGCGCCGCCGGAGCGTGACCGGACGGCCGGCCGGGACCCGGAACGAGTGCGGCGCGGTGGAACAACCGTCCGAGCAGCCCGGGTGCGGAAGGGCCGTGCCGCCGTCACGGAGGATGCGGTTTGCCGACGCCCGGCCGGGGCGGCCTGCGGGCATGGCGTGATTCACAGCCCCGTGAACGAACCTTTCACCCCCCGGACATCCGTGTCGCTGGCAGAGGCACCACTTCACGACACGGAGCTTTCATGCGAACCCCAGTGGCCCCACCGGATCTTCCGTCAGCCGTCATCGGTCCGCTCGCCCCGGGCGCGCACTCCTTCCGGCTGGGCGGCATCACGCAGCGCTATCACGTGCACGGGACCGGACCGGTGTGCGTCGCCCATCCCGGCGGGCCCGGCCTGTTCTGGGACTACCTGCGGGTCCCGGCGCTGGAAGAGCACCTGACCATGGTCTACGTCGAGCCCATCGGCACCGGCGGATCGGGGTGCCTCCCCTCGCATCCGCACGGCTACACCCGCGACCGCTACAGCCGGTTCCTGCAAGTCCTCATCAACCGTCTGTCCGCGGGGAAGGTCCATCTTCTCGGGCACGCCGAGGGAGCACTGGTGGCCGCCCACCACGCGCTGCACCGGCCGGAACGCCTGGCGGGCGTCATCCTCTACGAAGGAGCGCCGCAGCCCGGTCCCGCACAGGGCCTCCCGGACGGTGGGCGGCGGGCCGCGTACGTCTCGGGGCTGGACGAGGACCTGCGCCCGATGCACACCGGTGTGCCACCGGGGCTGGCGGCGGTGAGGCTGCCGACGCTGGTCGTCACAGGACGGGACACGTCCGGCTCCGCGTGCCGCCGGGCACGGGAGCTGCACGAGGCCGTCCCCGGATCGCGGCTGCGGACCGCCGGGTCCGAAACGGCACACATCGAGGAACCGGGCGCCTTCAGCCGTATGGTGCACGACTTCGTCGTCGAGACGACCGCCCACGTCGTCAGGGCCGACCGCTTCCGGCCGGGAGCCGGAAGGATGTGAACCTTTCGGGTTCCTCGGCGCGTGTGGTGAGTGCGGGCATGCGCAGGCTCACGAGCCTGCGCATCCCTGGCGCGGTGCATGCTCGTCGTTCACCGCGTCGCAGGCACGGCTGTGGTCGGCGCGAGGTCTCTCCGCGCGGGTTCCATCGCGAAGTGCGGGTCCGCCGGGAAGACGGTCCGCACGGTATGGGGCCGAGGCCGTGCGAAGGATCCGCTTGCCGGTCGTGGGGGCCGACAGGCGGGACCCGGGGGCCCGGGCAGGGAGTGCCGGGCCCCCGGTGTGTTCGCGCCCCGGTAGCCGTGCCCACGGGCTCCCCGCTCAATGGCACCGGCTTTCGGACCAAGGGATTCATTTCCTCTATAGTTGTAGGTGCAATTAAATTGGGTCAGCCTGATACTGATGCTGTCTTCCGGGTCGTCGTCGGCAGCAGCTGGCCAGGTTCCGCAGATCGGCCGTTGGCCGGAGCGGCTTGTCGTGACGCCGAGTCTGGAGGCTTTCCGCCGTGCGCGTTCTCTTCTTCAGCAATCCTGTCCGCCGACGGCTCATGCCCCTGTTGCCCCTGGCGCGGGCCCTGCGCCGCCAGGGGCACAAGGTCGCCTTCGCGACCGCGGCGGAGGCTCTGCCCTGGCTGCGGCCGGAGGGTTTCGAGGTGCTGCCCTGCGGCCCGGACACCGACCAGCTCGCCGCCGAAGCCGCTCGCCGCGCCGGGCTGGACATCCTGTTCACCTCGGACCGGGACCTGACCGCAGAGCTGTTCGCCGGCGTGCGTGTGGACCTCATGGCGGACGCGGCACTGGAGGCAGCGGAGTCGTGGGCGCCGAGTCTGATCGTCTGTGAGCACTACGATCTGGTCGGCCCGTTGGTCGCGGGCGCTGTGGACGTGCCGTGTGCGGTGGCGGTGACCACACCCGCTCCGGAGGAGGACGAGCTCGCCGCTCTCGCGGCGACCGTGCGCTCCCGTTATGCCGACCGTGGTCTTCGGCCCCCCTCCCGCGTGCCGTCCGGCCGCTGGCTGCTGGACCTGTGCCCTCCGAGTATGCAGCGCCAAGGGTGGCGGCCGGCTGCCGACCGGGTCGAACTGAGGGCGGGAGCGGCCCCGCGTCGGGGTGAGGGTTCACGGACGCACCGGCCTGCCGGCACCGGCAGACCACGGGTACTGGTCGACCTCGGGACGGAAGCCGAGACGTCGGTCGAACTCGGGCCTGTGCTACGGTCGTTGACCGCGCTGGACGTCGACCTGGTGGTGGCCGCGGGGGATCGGCAGGTCGAGCACGTCGAGTGGGCGCAGGACCGGGTGCGGGTGCATGTCGGGCCTCCGGCCGCCGACGACTGGGAGGCCGTGCGCGCGGTCCTTCATCACGGTGCCCCGGAGATCACCTTCGCCGCCGTGGTTCGTGGCCTTCCTGCCGTGGTCGTCGCCCAGTCGCCCGCACACCGGGAGCAGGCGGAGTGCATCGCCGCCGCCGGGGCGGGTATCGCCCTGCCGGCTTCCGCCGGCGACCCCGCACTGATCAGTGAATCCGTCGGCCGGCTGCTGTCCGAGCCCGGGTTCGCCGCTGCCGCTGCCCAGATCCGCGACGACATCGTTGTCATGCCGACGGCGCCGGAAGTGGCCGGACGGCTCGTCGCATGGGTGTCCGCGGAGAGCGGCGCGGACAACGCGTCAGACGGCGAGATCGCCCCTGAGGGGCACGCTCGGGAGCACCGTGGGCGTGTCGGCGGGCACGCGGGGTCTCGGCGGCGGATCGGTTAGGAGCTGGGAGCTATGCGTTCCAGCACCTTGGCGGCGGCGGCGACGTCGCACCCCTCCAGACGAGAGAACACGTGGCGGCGGACGCTCGCGAGATTGGTGGGCCATGCCTGCTTCAGCTGCGCCCAGCCCGCGCTGGTGAGGACGGTGAGCCACGCCCTTCCGTCGTCCGGTGCCTTCTGCCGGACCACCAGCGACTGCGATTCGAGGCGGGTCACGACCCTGGTCATGCCGCTCAGGGAGAGTCCGCACAGATTGGCGAGCTCGCTCATGCGCATCTGGTTGTGCGGCACCTCGGAGAGGTGCATCAGAACGGTGTACTCGGTGCTGGTGATCGAGTGTTCCTCCAGCATGTCCGCGTCGACGACCCGGGGCAGGAAGGTCATCACCCTGCCGAGAGCCCGCAGGAAGGCTTCCTCGTCGGGGTCGAGGGGATTGATCGTCGCCGCGTCTGCCATGGCCACAGTGTAAATGCCTGGCCGCTGTCGTCCGTCCGGTCTCTGGCTATTTCTCCGCGTCCCACAGCGAAAGAATGAGCGACCGGTCTACTTTTAGTTGCGCGGAAAATTAAAGATGATTGTCCGTGCGGAACACGGCGGAGGCTATGTACCGGAGGGGCCGCTCTCTTCGGGCTCGATGAGGGTGTACATCACCGAGCGCCGCTGCCGGTGTCGCCGGACCCGGCCCTTGGCCACCAGCGACTCGAGCGTGTTCCGTACGACCTGGGGTGTCGGCGTCCGGTCGGGGTGCTTGTGCAGGAGCTCTTCTCGCAGCTCCCGGGCCAGGCAGGGCTCGTCGTGGCTGCCGAGCAGCTCGATCAGGAGATCTCCGAGCAGGGGCTGGTGCGACTTCCCCTTCGGACCGGACGCTGCGCCCGTGACCCGGCTCCTGACGGGGGCTGCGCCGGACGAACGCCGCTGCTTGCGTGGCGCGGACCGGTTCTGCGCCTGCTCGGGCAGGCGCGACGCGTCCGACAGGTTCTCGTAGCGTTCGGCCAGCGTCAGAATGTCCACCAGCAAAGCCTCTTCCTGCTGAAGCCTCGCGATCTCCTCGGTCAGTTCCCGCTGCCGTTGGCGATTTTCCTCAAGATCCGACGCGGCCTGTTCCACATACCGCGATCGGAGCGTGCCGGCTGACTGGGTGGTCACTACCGTTCACTCCCTCTCATCAATGACGCTGCGCATGCTATCCAGATCGGTGCGGATGTGCGCGGCCTCCGCCCTGACAGCCGGCTGATACGGCAGCACATGTGCAGGGGAGAGGTGTGAGCAGCGGGACACGCGACGACGGTCACCCGGTCCCGCACCGGACCGGAGTCGTCCCCCGTGGGTACCTCTCTGCGCCGTCCGCGCCGGACGGTATGCTCCATGCCCTCCGCCGGTGTTGCTCGTCAGACCGGCGGGGCCGTGTCGGTCCGCTGCGCGGATCATGACTCACATGTGTTTCCGCCCGGCGTCCGTCGTGACGCGCGCGCCTGGCCCCGGAGCGCGCCCGCGCACGTATCCGACCGGACCCGCCGCCGCGCGCCCCGTACAGCGCGCGGCGGTTTCCACAGCGCAGACAGGGGAGAGATCCAGTGTTCAGCATCACCGTCCGTGATCACATGATGATCGCGCACAGCTTCCAGGGCGAGGTCTTCGGGCCCGCTCAGCGACTGCACGGGGCGACGTTCCTCGTGGACGCGACGTTCCGCCGCAGTGAGCTGGACGACGACAACATCGTCGTCGACATGGGTCTGGCCGGCACCGAACTCCGGTCGGTGATCGATGACCTCAACTACCGCAATCTCGACGACAAGGAAGAGTTCAAGGGGGTCAACACCTCCACGGAGTACCTCGCGGCACTGATCGCCGACCGTCTGGTGGACCGGATCCACCAGGGTGCGCTCGGGAAGAACGCGCTCGGCATCTCGCAGGTCGCGGTCACCCTGCACGAGTCACACGTCGCCTGGGCCAGCTTCGAACGCTCGGTGTGACGTGCGCCCGGTGTGACGTGGTGCCGTCCCCGACGGGGCTTCCGCGTCACGTCGGCGTCACAGGAGCGGCAGTTTTCGGGAACCCCTGTCTGTCTACAGTGCGCGGGCCGAGGTTGCATCTCGCCTCGTACCACCGTGGATGACAGAGAACCAGGACGGCTCGGAGAACGATGGCTACGCCCCCCACGACAACAACCTGTTCGGACCTTCTCGGCGTCATCATGAGGGAGCATCGGGACGGGTTGGTCTCGTATGCGGAGAGGATGCTGGGGGACCACGGGCTCGCCGAGGACATCGTGCAGGAGACGATCATCCGGGCATGGCGGAACATGGACCGCCTGCTCGGGATGGAGGGTTCGGTGAAGGGCTGGCTCTTCACCGTCACCCGTCACCTGGTGGTCGACTGGGTACGCAAACCGCACCGGCGCAAGGAGGTTGTGGGAGGCACGTACCACGATCCGCCTTCGGGGACCGAGCACACGGAGGCGGTGCACCACATCATGGTGGCCAAGCCCGCGCTGAACAGGCTGTCGCCGGAGCACCGGGCGGTTCTCGTCCATCTCTACCTCTGTGACCGCACGATCAAGGAGACGGCCGACATCCTCGGCGTACCGGCGGGCACGGTGAAGTCGCGTCAGCACAACGCACTTCGCAAGCTCCGTGGCACGTTCCCCGCCGAGGCGCTCGCCTAGAGAGTGATGCACAGGGCTCTGAGCCGGGCATCTTCCTTACATGGCTGGGGTGTCAAGGGCTGAGTGGCTGAGGTGGAGACGTTCACCGGGCTGCGGGTGGCACCGTTCGCGGGTTTGTTGAAGGTGGTGCGGGAGCGGGGTGGCAACGGCACGCTGCGGACCCGGCAATGATCGCTGCCGTCGGCCGAGCGGGTGCTGATGGTCGCGGTGTACCACCGCACGAATCTCACGATGCGGCGGCTGGGCTTTCTGCCCGCACTCGAACCCATGGGCCGCCCGTCGGATGCCGGGGACCGGTTGTGGATCGTGGACGGCACGCCGGTCCCGGTGCGGGACCGCAGTGTGGCGGCCTGCGGCCGCAACTGCCGGTTCTCGGCGAACGTGCAGGTCATCGTGGACCCCGATATCCGGCTGGTGATCGCGGCCCCCCGTCCGGTGCCGGGCACGAGCGCGGACACCCGTGCCTGGCGGGCGTCCGGGCCGAGCCGGCACCGCGAGAGCGTGACCGTGCGGGCGACGGTGCCCACCTCAACTGCGGAATGGCGGTGCGACACGCAAACGCCCCGGGCCGCCTCTGCCCAGGCGCGGGAGGACGACGACGCCGAGCACCGCAGAGTCCGTCCCCGGGTGGAACACGTCATCGGCCGCCTGAGGAACAACACGGTCCTCCGTGACTGCCGCCGGCGGGGCGACGGTCTCCATCACGCGGTCCAGGCTCTCGCCGGCATGCACAACCTCGCCCTCGCCTCATGACCCGGGGAGCCCACCACCCGCTCTGACCTGCCCGCACTCAGCCTTGTGCAACACCCTTCAGTCGCCGTACGGCTGCGGGGACATCTCCAGTGCCGACGTCAGCTGCTGCCGGAGCGTCTCGCCGTACAAGTCGTGCCGCCGGTCCTGGGCCAGGACCGGCAGCAGGTTCCGCTCGGCGGTGATCCACGCGAGGGCGTCGGCGCGTCCGCTGAACTGAGACGGGCCCTGGTGAGCGCAGCAGCAGGAGGGCGAGCAGAGCCAGCCGTTTCGGCGGACCCAGGTCGAGTTCGGTGTCACCCCGCAGTGCGCGCACGGTGCCGAGGATGGAGTAGTGCACTGTCGCGTCCATGGTGCCGCTCCCGTTCCTCACGTGTCACCGCGCTGTCTTCCGGGGGAGTGCCGCCCGGACGAGGGCTCCCGACGTCTTCGGCGGCGGCGGTTCGACGGGGCGTGGGACGCCGGCCGATGCGGGCCTTCGTCGACGCTGACGGACGCGTCGAGGTGGGACCGGGAGGCTGCCGAGAGGTGCGGGGTCTGGTCGATCATCCACTGGCTTCTCGCGTGCGATGATGGCGACGAGTCCGATCGTGCCGCCTGGTGACGGAGAGCAGCATAATTGCCGCGTCAAGTAAGCTGTCGAGCCGGTTCGCCTGTCGAGACGCCGCCCGGCGGCACGCCGCTCGGGACGCGGCCGGGGGCGCGGTCCGATTCACGGGCGCAGAGAGACCCAGGAGCCGTGCGGCGCGACCCGCAGGATCGACGACAGTCCTGCTTCGTCGAAGGCCAGCCGGACTTCGTCGAGTCCCTCGGAGAAGTGCGTCCAACCGTCGTAGTGCGCGGGCACGACGATCCCGGCGCCCAGGACGGCGGCGGCCGCAGCCGCCCGCCGGCTGTCCATGGACAACGGCCGCCCGCCGAACTTCGCCGGGACCCGGGCCGCTCCGGCGTGCAGCAGCGCGACGCCGATGTCCGGCACCCGGCGGGACACCTCCGCCACCGTGCGGACGGACGCGTTGTCCCCGCTGACGTACACGGTGGGCAGCCCCTCTCCGGACAGCACGAACCCCGTGACCTCGCAGTTGACGTTGCCGTCGGCGTCGCGCTCCCCGTCCTCGGGACCGTGGACCGCGGGGACCGCGAGAACGGTCAGTTCGCCGCCCTCCGGCCGCGGCACCCGGTGACAGCTCCACGGGGGCAGGCCGACCGCCCGCTCGCCGAGACGGCCCGCGGCGAGGGGGCCGGTGACCACCAGCGGCGCGGCCTCGGCGAACGTCCGTCCGCGCGCGTCGAGGTTGTCGGGATGCTGGTCGTGGCTGACCAGTACCACGTCGACGGGACCCAGCGCGCTCTCCTCGGCGGCAGGCCCGGCCGTCTTCGTCAGGTAGCCGTGCGGACCGGGCCGGTCGAAGGTCGGATCGCTGACGATCCGCAGTCCGCCCAGATCGAACACGGCCGTGGGACCGCCCAGTACGGTGACCGCGTATTGCTGGCGGGACAGCTCCGTGCTCGTCATTGCCACTCTCACAAACGTATGCCGACGGTGCGGACACCACCACGCTAGTCACCCTCGTGGTCCGCGAGAAATGTCCGTGGTACGTCGTCCATGCCCGCCCGGCATCGTCGCAGTTCAGCCGCTGGTCGGAGCGGTAGCGGAGCTGAGCGCGGCCACGGCTGCCTCGACGAACCGCCGGATGAGCTTCTGCGGTCCGTCCGGCAGGTGCGCGAGCCCGACCGGGACCGGCGGGGCGTTGGTGAGGTCGATGAAGCACAGAGCCGGGTGCGGGGTGCGCCGTCGCGCCACGTCGGGGACGATGCCGATACCCCGGTCGGCCGCGATGGTCTCCACCCACTCGTCGTAGTTCGTGGTGGTGATGACTCTCGTCGGTCGCTGCGCCTCCGGCCAGGACCAGGGGCCGGTGGTGCCGCTCACCGCGTTGACGACCAGGGGCCACTGCCGGACTTCCGACCAGTCGAGCCGGCCGCGTTCGGCCAGGGGGCACCGCCGGGCGCACACGGCGATCCGCGCCTCGTCGCAGAGATGAACGGTCCGCACCGGCCGGGAGACGGCAAGGTCGCCGCGGATCACGGCGATGTCGACGGTCCGTCGATGCAGGGCCTGTACCGGATCGTCGGTGCGCAGCAGGGTGACCGAGGCACCGGTGGCGGCCTGGAAGGCGTCCACGGCATCCTGTGCCCATGGAGCCGGCAGCAGCCAGCTGAAGCCGAGCCGGAGCGTGACCATGCGGCGGGCGGCGGCCAGGGCCTGGTCGACGGTGGCCAGGACACGGTCCACGTGCAGCAGGAACTCCCCGCCGGCGTCGGTCACCTCCACCTGCCGTGAGGAGCGGTCGAGCAGGCGGACGTTCAGTACGGCCTCCAGCTGGGCGATGGTGCGGCTGAGGGCGGGCTGGGTGATGGACAGCTGCACGGCGGCCTTGGAGAAGGAGTGGAGACGTGCCACAGCGGTGAAGGCCCGCAGGTGTCGCAGTTCGACCTCCATGGGCGTCAACACCTCTCGGCATGTCGATGCCTGCCGTGCATGGGCCCAGCCTATTCGGCATTTCCCGGGCCCACCCGCCTTGGCTAGCGTGACACCTGTGCCGGGTGCGCGGTACAGGTGCGGCGCCGGTACGGCACGCGCCGTTCCCGGTCCGAGCGGAGGAGGAACCCGGTATGAGCCGACTGCTGTCCGACGCGGGCGTCCAGCTGCCCGTGCTGGCCGCGCCGATGGCGGGCGGGGCCGGCACGACCGCCCTGGTCGCCGCTGCGGCCCGGGTGGGCAGCCTGGGCTTTCTGGCAGGCGGGTACAGGACCGCGGAGGCGCTGGGCGGTCAGATGGACGCGCTGCGCACACGGAACGTGCCCTTCGGGGTCAATCTGTTCGCGGGTGGCCCGATGCCCATCTCGGACGCGGACCATCGCCGCTACGCGCACACGCTGCAGCCCGAGGCCGACCGGTACGGACTGAGGCTGAACCACGGCACGCCGGTCGCGGACGACGACGGCTGGGCGGAGAAGATCGATCTGGTCATGGGCAGCGATGTCGCGTGGGTGTCCTTCACCTTCGGCATCCCCGGCCAGGCGGTCGTCAGGGCCCTGCGGCGTTCCGGTACGACGGTCCTGCAGAACGTCACCTCGCCGGCCGAGGCACGTCGGGCAGCGGAGGCCGGGGTCGATGCGCTGGTCGTGCAGGCGTCCGCGGCCGGCGGACACTCGGCCAGGCTCAGTCCGCACCGACCGCTGGACCCGGTCCCGCTGGCGGACCTGGTGGCGAGAGTGCGCCGGACCACCGCGCTGCCGCTCGTCGCGGCCGGAGGCATCGCCACCTCCGCAGACGCGGCGGCCGCGCTGCGTGCCGGGGCCGACGCCACCATGATCGGCACCCTGTTGCTGCGCACGGAGGAGAGCGGCGCGTCGCCCGCGCACCAGCAGGCCCTGGCGGATCCGGCGTTCGCCACCACCGTCCTGACGCGCGCCTTCACCGGCCGGCCGGCCCGGGCCCTGCGCAACCATTTCACGGACCGCTACGACCCTCTGGCGCCGGCCGGCTATCCGGCCGTGCACCACCTCACCGCCCCGTTGCGCAAGGCCGCCGCCGAAGCGGGGGACACGCGGCTGATCCACCTGTGGGCGGGCACCGGGTACCGCGAGGCGAAGCAGGAGGGTGCTGCCCGGACACTGGAGCGGATCGCGGCGCGGCTCTGAACCGCGCCGCGGGCACGGCGTCAGTGGCCGGCGCTCTGGCCGCCGTCCACGTGGAGGATCTCACCGGTGACGAAGGGCGCGTTCTCCAGATAGACGACCGCCTCGACGACATCGCTCACCTCGCCCACCCTGCCGACCGGGTGCAGGCCGGCGAGTGTCTCGTGGTCGTCCTCTCCGTGCATCGGAGTCCTGATGACCCCCAGTGCGACCGCGTTGCTGCGGATGCCGCGGGACGCGTACTCGATGGCCAGGCCCTTGGTGGCGGACTGCAGGCCGCCCTTCGTCAGTGAGGCCAGCACCGAGGGGACGGCGGAGTTGGCGTGGTCCACCAGGCTGGTGGTGACCTGCACGAGGTGGCCGCCGCGCTGTGCGAGCATCCGCTCGACGGCGAGTTGGGTGATGCGGAAGAAGCCGCCGAGGTTCACGCCGGTGACGGCCTCGTAGTCGGCCCGGGTGTACTCGTGGAAGGGCTTGGCCACGAAGATCCCGGCGTTGTTGACCAGGGTGTCGATGCGGCCGAAGCGCTCGACCGCGAGGCTCGTCACGTGCTCCGCGGTCGCGGGGTCGCAGATGTCGCCCTGGACGGTGAGGACGTCGGGATCCTGCGAGGCCGCGATGGTGCGGGAGGTGGCGACGACGGCGTACCCGAGCTTGCGGTAGCCGACGACCAGACCGGCGCCGATGCCCTGGGAAGCACCGGTGACCACCGCGACCTTCTTGGCTGGTGTGTTCATGATGGATCTCCGGAAGGGACTCGAGTGCGGCGTTCGCGCCGATGGCCCGGAACCTCAAAGTAGAGCGAATCCGGTCGGCGGGCCTCCCGGCGAAGGAGCGGCTTCCGGCCCAGGGGGCTGACCGGCAGGCCGCTCACCCCGGGACGGGGACCGTCAGGACCTCGTTCCGCAGCTCCTGCCCATGAGCGAAGCGGTGCAACTGGGCGGAGAGCAGTTGCCTGACGCGCGGCAGCATGGCCGAGGTGAAGGCGCCCGCGTGCGGGCTGATGAGGACGCCCGGTGCGGTCCACAGCGGATGGCCCGGGGGCAGCGGTTCGGGATCGGCCAGTCCAGGGCCGCGCGCAGCCGTCCCCGTTCCACTTCGGCGAGCAGCGCCCTGGTGTCCACCACGGCGCCGCGCGCCACGTTGACCAGCAGGGCGCCGTCCTTCATCGACGCCAGGAAGCCGGCACCCGCCAGATGCCGCGTCCCCGCGTTCAGCGGCACCGAGAGGATCACCACGTCGGCCGACGGCAGCAGCCTGGCCAGGGCGGAGGGGGAGTGGACCGCGCCCAGCGGGGCCCATCGCGGCCTGCTGGCCACCCGCTTCACCTCGCAGCCGAAGGGACGCAGACGTTCGTCGATGGCCGTGCCGATCGAGCCGTAGCCGACGATGAGGACCGTGGCGCCGGACAGCGAGGGACGGATGCCCTCCGGCCAACGGCCCACGGCCTGGTTGCGGACGAAGTCGGGGACCCCGCGCAGCGCCGCCAGTGTCAGGGTGAGCGCCATCTCCGCGGTGCCGGCGTCATGGATGCCGCGGGCGTTGCACAGCGTGACCTCCGGGCTGAGGTGCGGCAGCAGGTAGTCCACTCCGGCGCTGAGCGCCTGGACCACCCGAAGGCCCGTCATCTGTGCCGGGGGGGCGCACGATCACGCCGATGTCCTTGGTCAGCGGCGGCGCGTAGAAGTCGACGCGGGCCGGGTCCGTGGGACAGGCGCCGTGACCGTCCCACTGGACACAGGTCAGGTCTGCCGGCAGGTCACCGATCTCCTCGGCGGGCACCGGAAGCCATGCGAGCCTCCGCGCGCCTCCGTCGCGTTGTACGGCGGAGGGACTCAAGGGCGTGACTCGACTCACGGTTGTCTTCACTCCTGGGAAGCTGGGTGTCTGGCGGACGTGTCGCAGCACGCCCGCATCGTCCGTGCGGCGGACGGGGGATCTGCGTTCCGTACGTGGGTGCGCACTGCCGCGCTCGCGTGTGCCCGCTCGCCGGCTCCGCGCCGGCGCCGTCCTCAGGACGGGCGCGCTGTCACGGCACACGTATGACGGCGTGTGACATCTCACAACTGCCCGCGACTTCCCGCCCTGATCAGGACGGACTCCGATCGGACGTTTGACACGGTCCGACCTGTGACCTAATTTAGACGACCGGTCGTCTAGTAGCGATTCGAACAGACCTTCCCCCCTGTGGGAACAAAGCCCCTCCCCGTGAACGGAGCACTCCCGTGTCCACTCCCGTCAAGCTCGCGGTCATCCACTACTCGTCGACCGGCACGATCACGGAGATCGCCAAGGAACTCCACGACGCCGGCGTGAAGGCCGGCGCCGAGGTCCGACTGCTCAAGGTGGCGGAACTGGCGCCGCGGGCGGCGATCGAGTCCAACCCGGCCTGGGTCGCCCACCACGCGGCGATCGCGGACCTTCCGGAGGCCACCGCCGAGGACGTCGCCTGGGCCGACGCCGTGCTGTTCGGCACGCCGACCCGGTTCGGCAACGTCTCCGCGCAGCTCAAGCAGTTCATCGACACCCTGGGCGGACTGTGGGCCGCGGGCCGGCTCGTGGACAAGGTCTACAGCGGCTTCGTCTCCAGCGCGACGGCGCACGCCGGCCAGGAGGCGACCCTGCTCTCGCTGTACACCTCCATCCACCACTTCGGCGGCGTCACCGTCACCCCCGGCTTCACCGACCCGCACAAGTTCGTGGACGGCAACCCCTACGGCACCTCCCACGTGGACGGCCAGGGCGCCAATCCGGTGGACGACGTGACCCGCACCGCCGCCGCCGTCCAGGCCGAGCGGGTCGTCCGCATCGCGAAGGCCCTGAAGGCCGCCGCCTGAGCGACGGCCGGGCCCGGCCGGGCCCGGCCGAGGTTTCCGGGGGGAGAGGGCACGGCCTTCGTCCCCGGAATGATCCGAAAGAGAGAACCGTGAGGGAATTCCTGGTCGAGCTGACGACGGTCGTACCGGAGGGTACCGATCCCGCGGAGGTGGACCGGATCCGTGCCGCCGAGGCGGTGCGGGCGCGGGAACTGGCCTCCCGAGGCCATCTGTTGCGGCTGTGGCGTCCGGTGGGAGAGCTGCGCAGCATCGGTGTGTGGTGCGCGGACGACGAGAGGGAACTGCGCGAGAAGGTGCTCGGCAGTCTGCCTCTGTGGCCGTGGATGACAGCGGTGGTCACCCCCCTGCAGCAGCACCCCAACGACCCGGGCCAGGCACGCTGAGCTGCCGGCGTCGGGCCGGCCGTTCCGGTCGCCCCGACGGCGGTACTCCCCAGGCCTCCCGCCGCACATGTGGCTGCACCCACGATGGGTGTCGCCGAGTCGGCAGACGACGGTGAGGCCCGCCCGGGAGTCTCCGTGGCGCGGCCGGTGTTCCGCCCTGATCTGGTGTGTTCGCGCGTGCCACGTACCGCCACCGGCCGCGTCCGACCCTTGAGACGAGCACACCCGGGTCCGCTCCGCCGGGAAGGCATCGCCCATACTGCAGTGCATGAGGTTCGCCGGGCAGCCCACGGCGTACGCCTGCGACATTCCAACGCGGAAGGCTCAGACACGGTGACGACCGTCGCTTACCAGGGTGAACCCGGGTCCAACTCCTCGACCGTGGCGCGCCGGTTGTATCCGGCGGGCCGGGAGCTGCCCTTCACCGGTTTCGAACAGGCCCTCGAGGCCGTCACCCTGGACGCCGCCGACGTCGCTGTGATCCCCGTGGACAACTCCGCGGCCGGACGGGTCGCGGACGTTCACCATCTCCTCCCCGAGTCGGGGCTGTTCATCGTCGCCGAGTACTTCCTGGCGATCCGGTTCGACTTGATGGGGGTGCCCGGCACCACACCCGATCAGGTGGAGTTCGTCCGCAGCCACGTGCATGCGCTCGGGCAGTGCCGGAAGGTGCTGCGGGAGGGCGGCTGGCGCACCCTGGTGTGCGACGACACGGCCGGGGCGGCTCGCGAGGTGGCGGAGCTGAACGACCCCCGGCACGCGGCTCTCGCCCCGCCCGCCGCCGCGGAGCTGTTCGGCCTCGATGTGCTCCGGTCCGGAGTGGAGGACGACCCCGACAACACGACCCGGTTCGTCGTGCTCTCCCGGGAGGCCGCACCGCTGCCGCTCACGGCGGAACCGACGATGACGAGCCTGTTCTTCAACGTGCGCAACATCCCCAGCGCGCTGTACAAGGCACTCGGCGGATTCGCCAGCGGTGCCGTCAACCTCACCAAGATCGAGAGCTACCAGATCGGCGCCGGGCTGAACGCCAGCCGGTTCTACGCCGAGATCGAAGGACACCCCGACGAGCCCCGGGTCGAACTCGCCCTCCAGGAACTGCGCTTCTTCTCGGACGAGGTACGCATCCTCGGGGTGTACCCCGCGCACGCCCACCGGTTGAGCGAACGCCAGGGCTGACGGGCGAGGCCGGACGTCCCGAGGGCCTCGGGTGCGTCAGGTCAGGTCAGGACTGTGCCTGCAAGTGCTGGTCCCGCACGCCGAGCAGGGCGCTGCAGCTGGGCCAGAGCGTGCTGAGCTGGGCCGGGTCGTTGTGCAGCTTGGCGAACAGCACCTGGCCCTCGACCTGCGCAACCATGGCACGGGCGACACCGCCCGGGTCGGGCGCGGTCACCTCGCCCCGCTGCTGTGCCTCGGTGACGACCGCGGTGACCAGGCCCACCTGCGTCTCGAAGATGTTCTGCAGGCGCCGGCGCACGGTGTCGACCTGGGTGCTCATCTCCAGGGAGAGGTTTCCGAACATGCATCCCAGGACCCAGCCGCAGCCCTCCTGGCCGGCCTGCTGACGTGTCTGCATGCCTTCGAACAACCGCCGCAGCCGCTGCAGGGGCTCGGCGTCGTCGTTCAGGACGGCTTCCCATTCGGGCCGTTCCGCAGCCCACTGCTCGTCGATCACGGCGAGGGCGAGCGTTTCCTTGGACTCGAAGAAGTAGTAGAAGCTGCCCTTCGGGACGCCTGCCGCCTTGCAGATCTCGGCCACGCCGAGAGCCGAGTAACCACGCTGCTCGATCAGCGTCCGAGCCGCGGTGAGGATCTTGTTCTTGGCGTCGCTCGTCCGTCCCATGTCAAAAGTATACGACCGACTGACTAGTGGCCTCGAGCCCTCGCATCGCGCTCACCGAGGCCTGGCGCGGGCGGGGCGCGACCGGGACCGGAGTGACCGCCGGCATCTGAAGTGAACCCCGGGGGCGGCCGCACACGTCTCCTCTGCGACGGTGCCGCACCTCCCGCGTCGTCCCCGGGCCACTCGGGGCAGGGGAGGATCGGTCCGCTGCCGGGAGCGGCTTCGAACCGGCCGTTCGTCATCGTGCCCGAGGCGGAAAACGGATCCGCCGAGGTGCCGGACGTGGGGTTCCACCGTCGGAAGGTCCGCGTTGAACAGCACCGGCCCAGTGCTCTTGAGCCGTGTGTTCGAGCGCCAGGGAGGCCGCAAGACGGCGGCCGGGCCCCAGCAGGCCGAGGCCGTCGTCGTACGGTACGGGATCTGCGGCCGCCAGGACGGCGGCTGCGGTGGCCGGCCGGGATCGGTGCCCTTGCCGGAACTCGTCGCCGACCTGATGACCCTGAACGGCGTCGTCGCGCGCACCGGCGCGGCGTTCGCGCTGACGGCTCTCATGGCCGTGCTGTCCTGGACGGTGCCACCTGTTCCGCCCACGAGCCTGGGCCGGTCCTATGGCATCGCGGGCGGCGCGGGCTCGGTCGTAAGCCTCCTGGTCCTGGTCCAGTGCCGCAGAGCCGTCCCGTCGCGTGCCCTGACCCTGACGCCTGCGGTGGCCCTGGGCGTTCTTCTCGGAGTGCTGTCCAACACGGTGTCGGCGCGCGCCTCCACCGGTGTGTTCGTCCAGTTCGTCCTGGGCACGATGACCGCGTTCGCCGGTGTGCTGCCGGCCTACGCGCTGCGGTGGATACGGGTGGCCCGGCGGCGGTACGGCTTCCTCTGCGCGGCAGCCACGGCGCTGCTGCTGCCGACCGTGGCCGACGTGCTGCTCTCCCCGTCCCTGGGTGCCGAGGGGCTGGGATTCCACAACGTGGCCGGAGGTGTCCTCGCCGGGGTCGCGGGCGTCGCGGTGGCGGTGCCTTCGCTCGCACTGCATTTCGGCCGGATCGAGGACGGGCTCAACCGCGGAGCCCCCCGGCGGCAGGCGTGGGCGGCGGCCCTGGGCCTGATGACGCTGGCGTGGCTCTACGTGGAGACCGTGCTGGTGATCTCCTTCGCTCCGGCGCGCGAGCTCTGACCGGCGGTCATCTTGGTAGACGTCCGGTCGTCTATTATGTATCAGCCGTCCGTCCGATGAAAGAGGTTGCACATGCGCGTGGAGATCTGGGCCGACATCGCCTGCCCCTGGTGTTACGTCGCCAAGGCTCGCTTCGACGAAGGCCTCGCGGCCTTCCCCCACCGGGAGCAGGTGGAGGTCGTCCACCGGTCGTTCGAACTGAATCCCCGGGCGGAGAACGGCAGTGTGCCGATCATCGACGCGGTCGCGGCACAGTACGGGCGCACCCGTGAGCAGCAGGTCGAGAGGGAGCAGCAGGCCGCGGCCATGGCACACGCGGTGGGCCTCGGTTTCCGGATCGGCGGGCGTGTCTTCGGGAACACCTTCGACCTGCACCGGCTCATACATTTCGCCAAGTCCAAGGGCCTGCAGGCCGAGTTGCTGGATCTCGCCTTCAAGGCGAACTTCGCGGAAGAGCGCTCGGTGTACGACCGGCGGACGCAGCTCGGTCTCGCGGTGGAGGCCGGCCTGGACGAGGAAGAGGCGCGCGCGGTGCTCGACGATCCGGCCGCGTTCGCCGAGGACGTCCGGGCCGACGAGCGGGCGGCGGCCGACCTGGGCGTCACCGGGGTGCCCTTCTTCGTGCTGAACCGGCGGTACGGCGTGAACGGTGCGCAGTCGTCGGAGACGTTCACCCGGGCGCTCGAACAGGCCTGGCAGGACCGAGCAGCCGCATAGGGCTCCGATACGGCCGTCTCACCGGCCGGCCGTCCCCCGGCCGCGGTCGGCCGCCCCCGGCGACAGGCTGAGCGCGGCAGCCACCAGGACGAGGAAGGCGGCCGTCAGGAGGCTGGTCCGCAATCCCTCGTAGAAGCTGCTCGCGTGCGTGACCAGGGCACCGAAGGCGGCGATGGCCAGGGCGCCGCCCAGTTGCCGGGAGGTGTTCAGCACACCGCTCGCCGTGCCCGCACGGTCGGCCGGGACCCGGTCGAGCGGCACGGCGGTCACCGAGGGCAGGGTGAGCGAGCCCCCGCCGCCGACCGGAACCACCGGTGCCTCCAGCGCCCACACGGGCAGGGTGGCCGGGCCAAGAGCCAGCACCAGCAGCCCCGTCGACATGACGAGCAGCCCGGTGACGATGGGGACACGCGGCCCGGACCGCACCGCGAGCCATGCCGAAACCCGGCTGATGAACGCCGTCAGCACGGTCATGGGTACGAAGGCCAGGCCTGCGGCCAGAGAGGACAGCCCCCGGTCCCGCTGCAGGTGGAGACCGAACAGGAAGATCATGCCGTAGAAGGCTGAGTTGACGGCGAAGCCCGCGGTGGCGGCCACGCTCATGGTGCGCGAGCGCAGCGACGTGGGCGGCACCATGGGGTGCGCGCCGGGAGTCTGCGCCACGACGCTCCCCCGCCGGCGCGGCCAAGACGAAAGCGGCGGGCACGCGCGCGCTGTCGAAACCGGTGGCACCGGCCTCGACGGCACCGTAGGTCAGGGCACCCGTCGCGACCACGGCCGCGAAATTGCCGGCCCAGCCGAAGGGCACCGCACGACGGGGACAGGGACCGTGCGGGCGGGCAGCGCCAGCGCCGCCAGCCCCACCGGAATGTTGACGAAAAAGATCATCCGCCAGCTCACCTGGCTGAGCAGCCCGCCCGCCACCGGACCGGCGGCCGCCCCCGACGAACCGGCCATCGCCCAGACCGAGACCGCCCGGGTCCGGCGGAACGCGTCCCGGTCAGTGCCAGCGAGGCCGGCACGATCACCGTGGCTCCCGCCCCCTGGATCAGCCGGGCGGAGACCAGCACCGCGAGACCCGGCCTCAGGCCACAGAGCGCAGACACGGCGATGAACACGGCCAGCCCCGCGCCGAACGCCCGGCGTGCTCCGACCTTGTCGGCCACCGATCCGGCCGACAGCAACAGCGCGGCGAACAGCAGGGTGTCACCGTCCACCGCCCACTGCAGACCGCTCACGCCGCCGAGCCCACGACCGACGGCCGGGAGAGCGACGTGGACGATCAGAGCGTCGATGGTCATGACGAACGTGTCCAGCAGTGCGGCCGCCACGGCTGCTCGTGAGCTTCCCGCGGCGGCGGGGGACCCGTCCGGAGTCACAGCGGATGTGACCGGGCTTGATGTCGGTGCAGAGGTCTCCTGGCTGTCGAAGCGATCATCGCGCGCCCAGTCCGTGCGGGTGATCGTCCGGTCGGCAGGCCGTGCCGTGCAGGAGAGCACCAGGACCCCTCACGCACTCTCCCAAATATTGCACAATCAAGTATATTGACCGGCGAAACGGCCGCGGACCGGTGGGACGTCCTGCCGGGGCCACCCGGATCGCCGCGCACCGAAGGACGCCGGGAGGAGGCGCCCGGAATGCGCCGCGAGGGCTGCCGCAAGGACAGCCGCAAGCACAAAGGAGGACCCGGGGTGCCGGGCAAGAATCACAATCCCTACGACGTCTGGTACCGCCTGGCGGCCGCCATCGTGAGACCGGTGCTGTTCGTGCTCGTCAGGCGCCGGTGGCGCGGGCACGAACACATGCCCGCCGAGGGCGGGTTCGTCACCGCCGTGAACCACATCTCCTATCTCGACCCGCTCACCTATGGCTACTTCCAGTACAGCAGCGGACGCCCGCCCCGGCTGCTGGCGAAGGCCTCCCTGTTCCGCATCCCCTTCGTCGGCATGATGCTGCGCAGGACCGGGCAGATCCCGGTCCACCGAGGGACCGCCGACGCGGCGACGGCGCTGCGGGCGGCGGTGGACGCCGTGAACAGGGGGGAGTGCGTGGCCGTCTACCCCGAGGGCACCGTCACCAGGGACCCGGAGATGTGGCCGATGGCCGCCAAGACAGGTGCCGCACGCATAGCGTTGACGACGGGCGCGCCCGTCATCCCGGTTGCGCAGTGGGGCGCCCACCGGATCGTGCCGCCCTACGCGCGCGGCGGCCGTGGCGACCGGCGGGTCCGGCTGATACCTCGGCAGCCCGTGCACGTGGTCGCCGGACCGCCCGTCGACCTGAGCCGGCACGCCGGCAAGCCCCTCACCCCGGACGTGCTCAAGGAAGCCACCGAGGACATCATGCGCGCCATCACGGTTCTCCTCGCGGAGATACGTGACGAGGAACCCCCCGCGGCCCCCCGCACGGTGAGCCGTACGGCACCCGAGCGGACACGGTGATCTCCCGGCCGGCCGGTACGGCATCGGCCGTACACCTCACTGAGTAGGTCCGGACACGCGACGGCGAGGGCGATCACGCTGCCCTCGCCGTCGGTCGGACCCCGGCCGGCCGCGTGCCGGCCCGGTTCAGCTGGCGCGAAGCGGAGCCAGGGCCTTGGACCACGCCACGACCTGGTCCAGGGTCGTCGCCAGCGTGTCGCGCTGGTTGTCGGCCGGCTTGAAGGCGGTGAAGTTCTCGAAGTCGGTGAACAGGGAGAGGGCCACGTGAGCGCGCACGTCGGCCATCTGCATCTCGCCCGCGATGCCACGGAGGTGCTCGACGGCCCGGGCGCCGCCGACCGAGCCGTAGCTGACGAAGCCCACGGCCTTGTTGTTCCACTCGGCGTAGATGAAGTCGATGGCGTTCTTGAGCGCCCCCGGCACCGAGCGGTTGTACTCGCCGGTGACGATGACGAAGCCGTCGAGGGAGGCGATCTTCGCGGCCCAGGCCTGGGTGTGCGGCTGGGTGTAGTTTCCGAAGGACGCCGGGTAGGCCTCGTCGAGAAGCGGCAGCTTGTAGTCCAGCAGGTCGACGATCTCGAACTCCGCGTCGGTGCGCTGGGAGGCGATGTCGTACACCCAGCGGGCGACGGCCTCGGCGTTGCGGCCGGGCCTGGTGCTGCCGACGATGATTCCGATCTTGGTCATTTCTTGATCCTTCGTATGAGGAGCGATGGCGTGGAGACACGCCCGCTGCGGCAGGAATGTGCCGGTGAAGTCCACATGATATGTGCTTGACGCGTCAAGTAATAGTCATGAGTGGCCGAACACGTGAGTTCGTGCTGTGACTCACATCGCCTCTGTTCAGCGCCGGCCGGTGCGGGAGGATGCGCGCGAGTCGCGGCCGGTTGCGCCGATCAGCTCAACCCCGGCCGATCCGGGCCGTCCTTGACGGCGCTGTGGTCGTCGGCGCGGGAGGCCTGCGAGGTGCTGAGCATGTCGAGGAGCACCA
Source organism: Streptomyces sp. NPDC059224 (assembly GCF_042754285.1). Taxonomy (NCBI): domain Bacteria; kingdom Bacillati; phylum Actinomycetota; class Actinomycetes; order Kitasatosporales; family Streptomycetaceae; genus Streptomyces; species Streptomyces sp. NPDC059224. Next base: position 137,381 of record NZ_JBHZAN010000004.1, on the reverse strand, counting down.
TGGCGTCGTGGTCGGGGGTGGTGGGGTCGGCGTAGTACGCGACGAGGCGGTGGCCGGAAGTGTCAGTGCACTGAGTACGCCTCCGTCGAACGGCAGGGCGGCGAAGTTCGCCCGATCGTTCCTGGACCGATGGTCCGAGCGGCAGTTGAGCGACGTGGCGGCCGACACCGACGTGCCGGCTACCGCCATTTCGGTCCTGCACGGACACACCCACGGTCTCCGTCTGAAGTCGGTGTCCTTCGGTCAGGTGACCGCCGTGGGCCCGTCGTCGGTGACCCGGGGCGCGACCAAGGTCACTTTCGACGACACCGCCCGGGCGGCGGGCGGTACGTGGACCTGCCCGAGTGCGGTGGCTGACGGGGAACTGGCCCGTGGACGGAGTCCGCGGTGGTCGCACACTTTATGAATCACTTACTTGACCAGTGATGAATGTAACTCTGCTCGACGGGGCGGACATGTTCGCGGAAGGTCATGGCCGCCCGGCGCCCCGGCGGGGGCGAACCCGGCATCGCAGGTCTTCCGTACCTGATGAAGGTGGAGATGGGGCATCGTGGAGCCTGGGGATGTCATGGCGTCATCCTCCCGCTTCCCGGCGTCGAGATGGCCGTTGGGTGATGTGTCACGTAGCGCACGAGAGTGCTCGTCACTTGTTTGACTGGTGATGCACGTCGTGAGAGAGTCACGCTCACCCGCACCGCAGCACCCGCCCCCGTGGGCCTGCTGAGAGCGCCGACAGGCCGGCGCATGTGCCCCGCATCCGTATGACGGAGGGTTTTCCCATGATCGACAGGCGTACCTTCAACAAGGCCCTCGGTATCGGTACCGGCGCGGCCGCGGTTTCGATGGCGGGGTTCCAGCTCGACGCGAGTGCGGCACCCGGGCGCCATGGCCGGGGTGGTACGCCGGCGCCGACGGTGCCTGCCGTGACATCGGGTACGCACACGTCGTTCGCCCGGCTGAAGCAGGTCAGGGCGGGCCTGCTGGACGTCGGCTATGCCGAGGACGGCCCGAGGCGCGGGCCGGTCGTCATCTGCCTGCACGGCTGGCCCTACGACATCCACAGTTACGTCGACGTCGCTCCGCTGCTGGCCGCGCAGGGCTACCGGGTCATCGTGCCGTTCCTGCGGGGGCACGGCACGACGACGTTCCTGTCCTCGCGGACGGTCCGTAACGCGCAGCAGTCGGCCGTGGCCCTGGACATCATCGCCCTGATGGACGCCCTGAAGATCGACAAGGCTCTGCTGGCCGGTTTCGACTGGGGCTCGCGCACCGCGGACGTCATCGCGGCGCTGTGGCCCGAGCGGGTGCAGGGGCTGGTGTCCGTGAGCGGATATCTCGTCACCAACGTCGCGGCGCAGCAGAAGCCGCTGGCGCCGAAGGCCGAGTACTCCTGGTGGTACCAGTACTACTTCGCCACCGAGCGTGGCCGACTGGCCATGCAGGACAAGACCGACCGGCACGATCTGTGCCGCCTCGTGTGGGACACCGTCTCCCCGACGTGGGACTTCGACGACGCCACCTTCGAGCGAACGGCCGCCGCGTTCGAGAACCCCGACTACGCGGCCATCGTGATCCACAACTACCGCTGGCGGCTGGGTCTCGCGGAGGGTGAGCGCCGCTACGACCGCTACGAGAGGGTCCTCGCCACCCGCCCCGTGATCACCGTGCCCACCATCACGCTCGACCCGGAGCGCGATCCCTTCACCGCCCCCGGCGACGGCGCCTCCTACCGTGACCGGTTCTCCGGCAAGTACGCCCACCGCACTCTCACCGGTATAGGCCACAACCTCCCGCAGGAAGCACCCACCGCCTTCGCTCAGGCCGTCGTGGACGTCGACCACTTCTGAGGCGCCGCCGGACGGAGGGAACGACGTCCCTGCGGTTACACCCGATGTCGAGGTGGTGCAGCGGTCATCGGCATCAGATGCCCTCTTCGGCGGGTCCGCCACCCCTGTGGTGGCGGACCCGCCCGTCTTTGTCATGGGCCGGACACGGATACGCGGCAGCCACGTGATCGACCGGGCAGGTCCTGGTCACACCTCGCGGATGTGCACGAGCGCTGACGCGGGACACGGCAGCAGATCGCCCGGTGGCATGACGTAGGTCACAGCCCCGGGTTTTGGCGTTCTCCCGTGTAAGAAACGGGCCGCTTCCCGCATTGCTTGGTGAGAGAGCCGAGACGAAGGGAGGGCGCGTGACACCTGTTGAGCGCTTTCGGGGTGTCTACGAGGAGTGTTATCCGCGTGTCCTCGCCTATGCCACGAGCCTGGTCGGACGTGAGGTGGGGGAGGACATCACCAGTGAGACGTTCACGGTCGCCTGGCGGCGGATGCGCGACATGCCTCACCCGGCGCTGCCGTGGCTGCTCGGCGTGGCCCGCAACCTGGTGCGCGAACTGCGCCGCCGGGACGCGCACCAGTACCTCCTCGCCACCGAGGAAGCACAGCGCATCAGCAGCGGGGCCGAGGCCCACGTCAGTGACATCGCGGCGGTGGTCACCGACCGGCACATCGCGCTGCAGGCACTCGCGAGCCTGCCGGAGGCCGACCGGGAGCTGCTGACACTGCTCGCCTGGCACGGTCTGAGCGCCAAGGAGGCCGCCCGGGTTCTGGGCTGCACCACCGCGACGCTGACCGTCCGCCTGTACCGGGCCCGCCGCCGTCTGGAAAAGGCCCTGGAGACGGGGCAGGCATCAGAGGCGGCGTCGGCGGCTTCCTCGGAGACCGCGTTTCCCACCCACCACCAAGGAGCCCCCGCATGAAGAACACCACCAAGCGGTCCCAGCGGCCCGACGTCATCAAGGTGCTCGCGGAGGCGCGGCCCGACGACCTGAATCCGGCCCTGCTGGCGGACTCGGCGCGGCAGCGGCGGGACTTCGCGCGCATCGTCACCGAGTCGACGGACATCCACGCGGCGAACCACGCCGAAACGCGCCGCAGGAGCGGCTTCCGCCCGCTGGGCGCGGTGGCCTTGACCGCCGTGGCGGCATGCGCGGTGGTGACCGTGGGCGCGATCGACTGGCGGGGGTCGGCCGACCGGCCGGCCGCACAGGCGCGATCGTCGGCCCCGTCGCAGACGCCCGGCCCCGGGGCGGACATCCGCGTCGACGGCCACATCGAACTGCTCAGCGCGGCCACGCACGCGGAATCGTCGCCCGCCGAGGGGACGTACTGGCAGACCACCACGCAGTCGCGGCACGTGGACGTCGCCGATGCGAACGGGCAGCTCATCGCCGTGAGCAGCACAGGGACCGCTCACTGGTCGGTCGGCGTGCGGCCCGGAACGAAGAGCCTGTTGGTCTCCGGGGAGAACTCCGTGACCGAGCCCATGACGGCGGCGGACAGGGATCGCTGGAAGGCCGCCGGCTCGCCCCACACGGTGGTGGCCGAGGTCGGGATCAAGTCCGGTACCGCCAAGATCGCCTACACCGTCGGATCCGGGCACCCGACCCTCATGCGGACGAGCGTCGACGACAAGATCTACGCCGTGGGCCCGAACAACGTCTCCTACCAGGACCTGCGCGCACTGCCCGCCACCACCGCCGGACTGCGCCGTTACCTGGAAGCGCTGTACGCACAGGACAACGGCGCCGACGGCGGCACGTCGGGCCGCAGTTCCTGGATGCTGCGCCAGGCGGCCAACCTCATCACGATGCCCGTGAAGCCCGGCGTCCGGGCGGCGGCCTACCGTGTGATGGCCGGCCTGCCCGGGGTCCGGGTGGTCGGGCACGTCACCGACCCGCTGGGCCGTGAAGGTGTCGGAGTCGAGTTCCCCGACGCCTACCCGACACCGCTCGGGACCACCAGGGAGCGGCTGGTCGTCGACCCGTCCACCGGCTCGATGCTCAGCGACCAGACGCTGCTGCTCGAACCCTCCGCCCGGGCCGAGAAGGCAGGTCTCAAGGCCGGCACGACGGTCAGCAACGAGGCGACGACCCGGATGGGCTGGGGCGAGCAGCAGATCACCGTGCCGAAGAACGCCCGCAGCTGAGCCGGAACCGGACCGAACAGCGCTAACAGGAGTACGCCGTGGGCAGGCCGGCCCGCCCACGGCGCATCCCGCACCACTGACGCGCGGACCGGCCGCCTGCGCGACGCGGCTGATCTGCGGCGGCACAGCCATGCCCCCGGCCGGTCCCCTGTCCCGCGATGCACGGTCTCGGCGCGGCCGCGGGCGGCCCGGAGCGCCGTGCGCACCGCGCCGAGTCAGCCGGGCCGTCCGGCTGCCGAACCCACGCCGCGGCCGAGAGCCTGCGGCTCGTTCCCGTCCTCTTGAGGAAGCCCGTACCCATGCACCTGCCCAAAACGTCCCTCTCGGTGACCGCAGCGGTCATCGCCTCCACGCTGGGTATCGCCGCGTATCAGTACCTACCTGATGAAAGCCCAGGCCCGGACTCCGGCAGGGCCGCGGTCGCCCAGGACACCGCCGGAGGCGCCGCGGCCGAGCTCTCGGTGTCCGCTCCCGCCACACCGCGGGAGACGGTCCAGTCGCGGCCGGAGTTCCCCGCCCGGCTACCCGGACTCGGCCCCAAGACGTCGGCGCAAGTCCCGCCGAGCGCCCGGCAGGTCCTTCTCGTCACGGGAGCGGGGAAGGCCTCGGCGTCCGCGAAGGCCGTTCTCTGGCAGCGTGTCGACGGCGGCTGGCGTCCCGGGGCGGTGTGGGCCGCGCACAACGGCTACAAGGGCTGGACCGACGAACACCACGCGGGTGACCTGCACAGCCCCATAGGGGTGTTCGGTCTCACCGATGCCGGCGGCCTCCTCGCCGACCCCGGCGGCGAACTGCCGTATCACCAGTCGGGCGCCTTCTACACCAACGACGTCGGCCTGGAGGGCGAGTCGCTCCAGGGAGTCTTCGACTACGTCATCGCCATCAACTACAACCGCCTGCCCGGTACATCACCGATGGACGGCACCAAGCCCCTGGGCGAGAACCGGGGCGGGGGCATATGGATCCACGTCGACCACGGCGGCCCCACACACGCCTGCGTCAGCATCTCCAAGGCGCACATGAAGGAGCTGCTGCGCACGCTGGATCCCGCCGATCACCCCGTCGTGGTCATGGGCGACGCGGCATCCCTAGCACGATGACGGTCCCCGGGTCCCCCGGAGCAAGCGTGTCCTCAGGTTCCCGCCCCACCGTGATCGCCTATGCGGCAGCCGGCGTGCCGGTCGTCGACGCCTGCACGGTCCCGGCCTCCGGTACCGCGTCCTCCGCGCCGGGGACAGCGCATTCCGAGCAGCCGGCCGCAACCGCCTTCCGGCTCACCACCGGCGCCGCCGACGGCGAGTGGCACCCCGGCGCGTAATGCCATCGAACAGGTCGCGTCAATGGCCTGTCGGGCCGCCACCTGCCCGCTCCAGACGACCGATCTCACAATGCCTCCGCAGTGCAGGCGCGCACGTGGGGGGACGCCGTGTAGGGCATTGCCCGGGAGCGGCAGGGCACGGGCAAGCCGTCCGGCGAAGCCGTGGGCGGCTGGCGGCGGGCGGTGCGCGCGTCTTCCGCCTACCCGCACCGGCAGCGGTCGGAGGTGGTCGTGCGCTGGAGGGAGAGCCGCGAGGGTAAGGGCGGATCCGCCGGTTCTGGGCACTGTTGCACGGCCTGACCGGGGCGGACGACGCGCAGTGTCCGTATGGCGGTGACACCGCCGGCAGACTGCGGGAACGGAACCCGCGGCGCTGTCCGGAGTTGATGAGTCTCATCGGCCCCCGGATGCTTCTCATCGGTGAGGCTCCCGGTTACCGCGGTCATGACGCGACAGGACTTCCGTTCAGGAGCGTGGCCCCTCTGCGGGCCAGGCCCGGCTGATCACAGGTGCCCGGTAGGGGGAAGGTTTCGAAGTTCCGACGGATCCCCTGCCCGGTCGGAGGTTTCCTCGGCCCTGGTGCGGCGTGCTGTGGCAGCGCCGCGCGGGCCGGTGCCGATGTTCTGGCCGGTGTACCCGAACCATCCGCTCGAGCCGGGCCGGCCCGGCACCAACCGCCCACCACGGGCCGCTGAGGTCGCGCGGCGGACACCCATCGCTCTCGCCCCGATGGCGGCCTTCCGGATCGAGGTGACCGTGGCGGTCGGTCGCAAGGCTCAGGGTGCACTCGCCCGCAACAGGGTGGAAGCGATCCCGATACGTCGTCCAGCGCAGGGAGCTGCCCGCAGCTTCGCCGCTCAGGTACCGGAGGGCGGTGGAAGACCCGTCGTGCCGGGGTGGTGAGTGCTGCGTCACCCCTCCTTGCAACCGGAACCGGCTCCGTTTATGGTCGACACGTAAGCGGAACCGACTCCGGTTATGGCTCGATCCCGGGCGGGCGTTCTGGCTCCGCCCACTCTCATGGAAGTGGTGCACACCGGCCCCGCCGGGCTGCGTCCACCGGAAACAGGGAAGAACGCATGACTCAGATCACCACACCCTTCGGCGCACAGTCGACCGCGGCAGATGTCATCGCCGGCATGGACCTCACCGGCCGGCGGGCCGTCGTGACCGGCGCCACCGGCGGCCTGGGCCGGGAGACCGCCCGCGCGCTGGCCTCGGCAGGCGCCGAGGTGACCGTGGCGGGACGGACCCTGAAGGCTGCCACCGACATCGCACAGGACATCGTTGCCGAGACCGGCAACCCCCTGACGCGGGCCGGGCACCTGGACCTCGCCGATCCGGCATCGGTCGCCGCCTTCGCCGCCGAGTGGCGCGGACCGCTCCACATCCTGGTGAACAACGCCGGGATCATGGCCACACCCGAGCGACACACCCCTGCCGGCCGGGAGCTGCAGTTCGCCACCAACCACCTCGGCCACTTCGCCCTAGCCGTGGGCCTGCACGACGCTCTCACGGCGGCCGGCGACGCCCGTGTGGTCGTCGTCAGCTCGGTCGGGCACGTCAACGGCCCGGTCCGCTTCGACGACTTCGACTTCACCCGAGAGCCGTACGACCCGTGGTTGGCGTACGCGCAGTCCAAGACGGCGAACGTCCTGTTCGCCGTGGAGGCGGCGAAGCGCTGGGCCGCCGACGGCATCGTCGTCAACGCGCTGAATCCGGGGCGCATCTGGGAGACCGGCCTCGGCCGCCACATGGACACGCCACCTGCCTCCTTCGACCCGTCGGGCGCGTCCGGTGTCACCGAGAAGAACATCGCCCAGGGTGCCGCGACGTCGGTGCTGCTGGCGGCCTCCGACCTGGTCGAGGGAGTCACGGGCCGCTACTTCGAGGACTGCCAGGAAGCCGGCCCCCACGCACCGGGCGTGCGCCGAGGCGTCGCCGCCCACGCCGTCGACCCCGACAACGCCCGCAGGCTCTGGGACCTGTCGGTGCGACTGACCGCCGGCGGTCAGTAGCGCCGGACGGTCACTTTCCGGGAGCAGCCGCTGCGCCGGAGCCTGCCGGCCGGTGGTCGGGTTCCGCCCCTGTTGCGTTCCAGCTGCTCAGGATGCGCAGGGACTCGGCTGTGGCGGAGCCCGGCTCGGGCATGTGGACGCACAGCGTCTGGTTCTCGTCGCCCGGGAGTTGCATGGACTCGTAGGAGAAGTGCAGGTCGCCGACGAGAGGATGCCGGTAGTCCATCGCACCGTGGGTGCGGCGCAGCACACGATGGTCGTTCCACCACGTGCTGAACTCTGTTGAATTGAGGGTGAGTTCGCCGATCAGGTCGGCCAGTCGGCGGTCTCCCGGGCAGCGGCCCGCCTCCATGCGCAGCATGGCCACCGTTTCGCACGCCACGCGCTCCCAGTCGACGGTGCGCTCGCGGGCCTGCGGGTCGAGCAGGTAGTAGCGGGCGAGGTTCCGGCGCAGGACAGGCAGCGATTCGAAGTCGGTGAGGATGGCGCGGGCCAAGCGGTTGGAAGCCAGGACGTCGGTGCGCCGTCCGATGATGTACGCGGGTACGTGTTCCAGGGTCTGCAGCATCAGGTGCAGCCCCTGACGGACCCGCTGCGGGTTCACCGGTGCCCGCCGCCCGCCCGGGCGGGCCAGGAGATCGGTGAGGTACTCGTGCTCGGCGGCATCCAGGCGCAGCGCACGTGCCAGAGCGTCGATGACCTCGGGGGAGGGGTGGGCGGCGCGTCCCTGCTCGAGCCGGGTGTAGTACTCGGTGCTGACGCCCGCGAGGCGTGCGGCCTCCTCACGGCGCAGCCCCGGCACGCGGCGGGATCGTCCGTCGGCCGGCAGCCCCGCCACCTCGGGGGTGATCCGCGCGCGCCTGGTGCGGAGGAAGCCGGCGATCTCGCTGTTGCGGTCCATACGTCCAGTCTGGCCGTCGCTCATACGGTCCGCCTCCGCGCTGGGTGGCCCCGTCAGTACCTGTCAGGGCAGGGCCATCTCCGAGCCTTCCGGGCCGGTCGCACGGTGGTGTGCTTGATGCCAGAGGGGCCCCGACGGACATCGCGGCCCACATCGAACCACCGGAAGGTGTCACCTCATGACCACCGAGATTCCCGCACCGGCCTCCACCGAGCCGTTGGACGGCCGGGTGGCGGTCATCACCGGCGCTTCCAGTGGTATCGGCGAGGCGTCGGCCGAGCACCTGGCGGCACTGGGCGCGAAGGTCGCCGTGCTGGCGCGGCGCGCGGACCGGCTCGACGAGCTGGCCGCCCGGATCGCCAAGAACGGCGGCACCGCCGCGGCGATCGCCGTCGACGTGACCGACGCCGCCGCGGTCCAGGCCGCCGCCGACCGCGTGGAGGCCGAACTGGGCGCCGCGGACCTCCTCCTCAACAACGCCGGCGTCATGCTGCCCGCGCCCGTCGAGGAGCTGCGCGCCGACCAGTGGCAGCGCCAGATCGACCTGAACATCTCCGGGCTGATGAACGTCATCGGCGCCTTCACACCGCAGCTCGTGCGGGCCGCCGGCGAACGCGGTCTGGCCGACCTGATCAACACCTCGTCGAGCGCCGCGCAGAACCTCTACCCGACGTTCGCCGTCTACGCCGGCACCAAGGCGTTCGTCTCGCACCTGTCGAAACACCTCCGGGTCGAGCTGGGTCCCAAGAAGGTGCGCGTCTGCGCGATCGAGCCCGGGATCGTGGGCACGGAACTCCAGGACCATGTCACGGACGCCGGTGCCAATGCGTGGCTGGAGGGTTCGAAGGACACCGTCGACTGGCTCAGGTCCGACGACATCGCGCAGATCGTCGGCTTCATCGCCTCCCGTCCGCTGAGGGTCAACCTCCCGCAGGTCTTCATCATGCCGACGGCCCAGGCCAGCTGATCCCCGGCCACCGGCGCAAGGCCGTCGACGCCCCCGGCGACCGGCCGGGACCACCCCTTTGGGGACATGGGGTGTCAGCGATGCGAGCGGCTCTTGTGCCGGGTGCCGGTGACGTCCGCGTCGAAGGCGTCCCCGACTCCGTCGTCAAGTACCCGACCGACGCTCTCGTCCGGATCACCGCATCCTGCGTCTGCGGCACCCGCCTGTGGCCGTAGGCCTCGATGAAACCGGAGGACGGTCCTGCCCGGATGGGCCGCGGGTTCACCGGCATCGTCGAGGAAGCCGGTTCGGAGGTCAGGGCCGCTGTCGAGCGGCCCGCGAGGTCACCGGTGGCCATGGCGCACACGTGGTCGTGGAGGCCGTCGGCACCGAGCCCGCCTACCCCCAGGCCCTGGGCACCGTCCGGCCGGGCGGGTCATCAGCCGGGTCGGCCCACGCAGTACGAGGAGGCCCTCATCGGATCAGCCGGCCTCTTCCGCCACGGCATCCGCCTGGCCGGCGGTCCCTCGCCGGCCCGCACCTGCATCGAGCACCTGATGCCCGACATCCCCGACGGCACGATCGAGCCCGGAAAGGTCTTCGGCGTCGCCACCGGCCTCGACGGCGTCCCGGCCGGCGCAGCCATCCACCCTGCGAGTCGAACCAACGTTCCCTTTATGGGAGCCGCGGGTTAAAGTCACGTTCTGTGGATCTTGTACGGAGGTGCCCGGCATGAACAACAGCACGCCCTCGCGCCGAGGCCGGCCCCCCGGCCCTCGGGCCGCCGAAGGGGAGCTGACGGACCGGCAGGCGGCCATCGTCGGCTATATCGAGCAGACGGTGGCCCGGCAGGGCTACCCGCCATCGATGCGGGAGATCGGCCAGGCCGTTCAGCTCGCCAGCACGTCCTCCGTCGCCCACCAGCTGATGACGCTGGAGAACAAGGGCGTCATCTACCGCGACCCGCACACCCCGAGGGCCTACCGGGTCCGCCCCTCGTGGGCCCCCGACCTCAGCACCAGAGCCGACGCGGCCGTCGAGGTCCCGCTCGTCGGAACCATTGCCGCCGGCATCCCGCTGCTCGCGGACGAGGTGGTCGAGGACGTGTACACGCTGCCCCGGCAGATCGTCGGCGACGGTGAGGTCTTCGCCCTGACGGTGTCCGGCGACTCCATGATCGACGCCGCCATCTGCGACGGCGACATCGTCACCGTCAAGCGGCAGGACAGCGCAGACCACGGCGACATCGTCGCCGCGCTCCTGGGCGACGAGGCAACGGTGAAAGTCCTCCGTCGGCACGACGGCCAGGTGTGGCTCATGCCCCGCAACTCGGCGTACGACCCGATCCCCGGTGACGACGCGCGGATCCTCGGCAAGGTCGTCGGCGTCCTGCGCGTGCTGTGAGCACCGGACGGGGACGGCGGTATCGCCCGGCGGCACGTGCTGATCACGAGTGTGGTCAAGGCCGTGCTTCGCGGTACTCGACCAAGCAGAAGACGAATGTTGCCACCAGCCCCCAGCCGGTGAGGACCAGGAACGGCAGGCTGTGGAGGTGGCCGGGAAAGTACACATCGGTATGGATCGCACCGATCGCGGCACCCGACGGGAGCCACGGTCCGACGAGACGCAGGAACGGGGGCAGCAGGGGCCAGGAGACCGCGCCGCCTGACGCTGGATTGCCGATCAGCACGATGATCGCCCATGTGGGCAGGATCGCCCAGCGTCCGATCAGGACGAAGAACATGAGGAACAGTGTGCTCGCGACGTACATCGCCAGCGCCAGGGTCGGCCACACCTGAAGGAACGGCAACGACAGGGCACCGAGCAGCCAGCCCACGGCAGCCGCGATGGCGAAGGCGCCCAGCAGGCAGTACGCGCAGATGAAACCGATCCGCGAGGCGGGGCGCAGCGCGCTCGCGTGCACGGTGAGCTGGATGGCGCCCACGAACCCCACGACCACGGATGCCAGCGTGACGTAGAAGATCGCCAGGCCTCTGGGATCGCCCTTCTGGCTCGGCTTGATGTCGCGGATCACGACGTCCACGCCGACGGCCCTGCCGACTTTCGGCCCCGTGGTCTCCAGCAGTTCGGCGACAGAGGCGCCGGAAGCGGACGAGACGTCCATCACGACGGCCCTGCCCGGCTGCTCATCGAAGACCGCGAAGACCGTCTGCTCGTCGACGGCGTTCCTCGCCTGCGCGTACGTGGCGAAACGGTGGGGGACGAACGACATGTCCAGCGCCTCGTCCATGCCGGCCAGGAACACTCCGCGGTCCGCGTCCTCCGTGCCGACCACCGCGATCGGCACGTCGTGCGGGTAGGGGTTGGCGAATGCGTAGGTGTAGGACCAGGCGAAGACACCGGCGGCCGCGGAGACGAGAAGCACGATCACCGAAGCGGGCAGAACGGGTGACCGTCGCAGGGCGTCCCGGAATCCTGGGCCCAGGAGAGGCCGTCGGGCCGCCGCGTCGTTCGCACGGCCCCGTGCGCTCCGCTCCACCATGCCGACGACGCTAGGCCGCCCCTTCTTGACGTGCCACGTGGAATGCCCCACTTGGCGGCCGGACGGAAGACGGGCGGGCGACACCGTTCAGGGCGGCGGGCCCGCGGACAGCCGAGCCCAGACCGTCTTTCCGTCGGGGCTGTAGCGGGTGCCCCAGTTGTCGGCGAGGGTGGCGACGATGAAGAGGCCGCGTCCGTCCTCGTCGACGGTGCGGGCGTGCTTGAGGTGCGGGGCACATGGCGTGCCGTCGTGGACCTCGCAGGTCAGGTGGCGGTCCAGGACGAGGCGCAGCTCGAGCGGTGGGTCTCCGTAGCGCACCGCGTTCCCCACCAGTTCGCTGACGACGATCTCGGCGGTGAAGGCCTCCTCCTCCTCGATGTTCCATGCGGCGAGCTGGCGTCGGGCCGCGGCGCGCGCGAGCGGGGCGGCCTCGTTGCCGGGGGGCAGGGAAAGGACCACGACCCGGTCGGCGGGGAACGCTCTGATGCGGGCCAGCAGCAGGAGCTTCTCCGTTTCGTCACGGCCTCGCAGCGCGTATGCGACGGTGTCGCACACGTCGTCCAGGGAGTCCTCGGCTCCTGCGGCGAGCAGTGGCACCACGTGGCCGTTCGGTATCAGCAGGTTCTCGTTGCAGAGAGCGAGGGTGCTGCCCCCGGGCAGCTCGACCGTGATGGCGGGGAACGGGGCGTGGCCGTGGCCGGCGAGCACCGGGCCCTCCGGAACGGGAATCGCGGCCGCTGTGCCGTCCGGGTGGACCACGCAGGGGTCCGACAGGCCCGCACGCACGATCGTGCAGTGTTGTTCGACCGCGTCGTACACCGCGATCAGGCACCCGGCGGTGAGCGGCTCGGTCTGGAGACTGTCGCCGGGCGGCAGCGCCGCACGTTCACCCGCCAGGCGGGCGGCGGTGTCGCTGAGCTGGGCCATCAGTTCGTCCGGTTCCAGGTCGAGCGCGGCCAAGGAGTGGATGACGGTCCGCAGCTGCCCCATGGTGGTGGCGGTGGCGACGCCCCGGCCGGCGACGTCTCCCAGGACCAGGGCGGTCCGGGCGCCGGAGAGCTCGATGACATCGAACCAGGCACCGCCTCCGCCGGGTCCGGGCAGGTGCAGACGCGCGATGTCGACCGCCGAGGTGGCGGCGGGCCGTTGCGGCAGCAGCCGGCGTTTCAGAGTGGCGGCTATCGTGCTTTCGCGCGTGAACCGGCGGGCGTTGTCGATGGACAGCGCGGCGTGGGCGCACACGTCGGCGGTCAGATCGAGGTCCTCTTCCTCGAACGGCTCCTCGCTGCCGCTCCGGTAGAAGCTGACGATCCCCATGGCCCGGCCACGAAGGGCGAGCGGAGCGACGATCAGGGAATGAGCCTCCGACCGCGCGATCGAGGCCGCCCGGGCCGGGTCGGCGGTCAGCCAGAGAGCATCGGGTGTCACCTCGACGCGCCTCGGGCGCAGGTCGGTCAGTACCCGTGAGAACGGCGTGGCATCGGGCAGTCGGCTCACCTCGCCCACGGGATGAGCCGAGACCACCCCCCGGAACGCGGCGCGCAGCAGCTGTACGGCCCCGTCGACCGGCGCCAGCGGCGGATCCTCACCTCGTACGACCCCGTCGATCACCTCCACCACGGCGATGCCGCAGAATCCAGGCACGACCGCACCGGTCAGGGCCCGGCAGACGGCGATGACGTCGAGCTGTTCATCCACGCGGTCGCGTACCGCTTGCAGGATCGTCAGGCGCTGCGTGGCCCGTACCCGGTCGGAGACGTCGAGGGCCAGGACGACGAGTCCCGCTGCGTCGTGGTGCAGGTTCTCCATCCGGATGTACGAGAGGGAGTAGTGCCTGGTCCTAGGATCACCGGGCAGGCGCGCCCGCACGACGTGGTCCAGCACCGGCTTGCCGGTGCTGAGAACACCCCGCGCGACCTTCTCCTCCGCGGCGGGCGCGGCAAGTCCGTAGACGTCGCGGAACGCTCCACCGATCACGGAAACCGGATATGACGGTTTCCGCGCGCAGACACCGCTGACCTGGACGATGCGCAGTTCGGCATCCAGAACGTGGAAGATCATCGGCGAGCAGGCCGAGAGTGCCTCCACGATGGCGGAGGTCCAGCGGCACTCGACGCTGATCACGCTCGCCACGAGCTCACCGATGTGTCTTCCGACGGCCTCCTGCGCAGACCACCCGAAGACCTTCTCTGCCGAGACGGACCACCCGATCACCCGTCCGTCCGGCGCAACCTGCATGAATGATCCGTCACCGGGCACGGCACACACCTCCAGGGCGGTCACTGTCCCGAAGCCACACCGAACGGCCATCCAGTCATTTGACGTTTTTCACCCTATAGCGCTCTTCGGGGTGCGGTCTCGGCGTCCCGGAACCGCACGGGTCGCCAGGACCGTGCGCGGGGGCAGGAGCGGGACACATGCTCCCGACAGGTGGAATCTGCCCGCGTTCGGCACTGGTCCCGGGGTCGGAGAAGCGATCAGCCTCGTGCATCCGAAGGGCTTGTTGTGACTACTGTCAGTGACGACTTCCATGGCGTTCTCCGTCACCACGGCGTGAAGGCGGTGTTCGGAAACCCCGGGTCGGACGAGCTCTCCTTCCTCACCGGCCTTCCGGACGACATCCCGTACTGCCTGGTGCTGCCGGAGGGCGCCGCGATCGCCATCGCCGACGGTTTCGCCCAGGCGTCGGGCACGATCGGACTCCTCGATCTGCACGCGGCCTCCGGTACCGGCAACGCCATGGGCTGTATGACCAACACGGCGGACTGTCACACGCCCATGGTCGTCATGGCGGGTCAGCAGGCGCGGCGGTAGGTGCCGGTCGGCGCGATGCTCACCAACGTCGGCCCGGTCGAGCTCGCCGAGCGGCTGGTGACATGGTCGGGGGAGCCGCCGCGCCCACAGGACGGACCGGCCCTGGTGTCCAAGGGGCTGATGCTCGCCGACTCTCGCGCCCCGCGGTGTGGTCCATCCGCCCGTTCCGCTGGACGATGGGACCGAACCCGCCGAGGTGAGCGCACTGGAGCAGTTGCCGGACCGTGACGTGGACGGCGCCCCGGTCGGTCCCGCAGAAGGCGCTCGACACCCTCGTCCAGGCCCTCGATCGTGCGTCGGCGTCGGCGCCGACGCCGACGCCGGCGCCGACGCACGTGCTCGAACGACGGCGTGGCGTGCATGGGGGCTCCCGTGTTCCGCTACCACGCACCCAGCACGGACGACTTCCCGCGACGGGGCGTCAGCGTGTACGCGGTCACCGACGACCCGGACGAGGCGGCACGTGCTCCTTTCGGGCGCATCTCGGTCGGTGACCCGTCCGACGCCCTGGTACGGATCACCGGACTGCGGCTCGGAAACCCGGACCGTCCCGTGGTGGCACTGATCGGGGACGGCGCGATGCGGTACACCCGGGCCGCCCTGTGGACTGCGGCACGCTATCAGGTGGCCGTCACGTTCGTCGTCTGCACCACCACGTACCGCGCGCTGCAGGAGTTCTCCGAGGTCCTGCACGTCCCCGAGGGCGACTACCTCGACATCTGCGGCCTCAACGTGCTGGACATCGCCCGCGGTTACGGCGTGGAGACCCACCGGGCCGGATCCCTTGACGACCTCACCGACTACATCCGCAAGGGAACGTCGGCCACCGGCCCCCGCCTGGTCGAGATCCTCCAGCGCTGACGGACACGCCCATCCCGAAAGGAGCCGATGAACTGTGACTTCGACGCACTCGCTGTCAACGAACACCGGTGGAGAGCGAGCGGCGGTGCCGTCGTCGCCGTCGTGGCCGCCGGTGGGGTACTCGGTGGGGAGGCACGCTACGCCGCACTGCGTCTGTGGCCCCGGAGTCCCGACGGCTTTCCGCTCACGACGTTCGCGGTGAACGTGGCCGGCTGCGCGGTGATCGGCGTGGTCCTGGTGGTGCTCAGCGAGATGCGCGCCACCGGTCGTCCGCTGAGACCCTTCCTCGCCACCGGAGTGCTCGGCGGATTCACGACGTTCTCGACCTTCGCACTCGACAGCCGGCAGCTGATCCAGGACGGGACGCCGGGGCGGCGCTCGTCAGCATCGTCGGCACCCTCGCGGCGGCACCGGCGGCCGTGACGTGCGCCGCGGTCGGCACGCGCAGACTGCAGGGACTGTGGAAGTCCGTCTTCCCGTGGGGGACGTTGAGCGTCAACGTGCTCGCCAGTCCGGTCCTGGGAGCGGTGGCGGTGGCCGGTCACGATGGCGCCGTGCAGCAGGCCGTCGCGGTCGGCCCGTGCGGCGCGCTCTCCACGTACTCCACCTTCTCGCACAGCTGCCTGCGTCTCGTCGAGGACGGGTTCGGCTTCTTCGCCGCCGCCAACGTTGCCCCGGAGCAGCGGATCAACTGACACGGAGCGGTCAGGGGCGCAGCAGGGTACCTGCGGCCTCCTCCAGGAGGGCTACGGCCAGGAGTTCGCCATCGACGGGTCCGAAGCGCTCCAGAGCCAGCCGGTGGATGCGCAATACGGTGTCGGCCATCTCGTGTGGGGTGCCGAGGTCCCGGGCCTCGCCGGTGATGACCTCGAGTTGGTCGTGGATGCGGTCGAGACCGTAGGAGCGAAGGTAGTCACCGGCGAACAGGGCCGACAGGTCCCGGCGGATGAAGTCGCTCCCCGCCGCGCTGTCGGCCAGCGTGTCGCGCAGGGCAGAGAGGTCGATGCCCGCTCGGCGTCCGAGCAGCAGGGCTTCGGCGGTGGCCGTGGCCTGCCCGAACCAGAGGAGGTTGACGAGGAGTTTCGTCGTATAGCCGGTTCCGGGGCCGCCCATGTGGTGGATCCGGTCCGACGTCGTCACGGCCTCCAGCAGTGGCCTGCACCGGTCGAGGAGTTCGGCGGAACCGCCCACGAAAAACCGCAGGTGCCCGCTTTCGGCGTCGTCCGGGCTCCCGCCCATGGGCGCTTCGAGAACGTCGACGCCGTGGGCACCGGCTCGTTCCCGCAGCTTTCGCGCGGTCGCCGGGGCGTTGCTCGTCATGTCGATCCACACGGCACCCGGGGCAAGGGCTGCGAAGACGGCATCCGGAAGAGCAGCCGCCGCCTCATCGGGTCCGGGAACCACGGTGACCAGTACGTCAGCCCCGGCCGCGGAGGTCGTGACGGAGGGCGTCCAGTCCGCGCCCAGCGAGCGCACCGCTTCCTCCCGTTCGGAACGCAGATCGGAAACGGTCACCGTGTGGCCCGCCGAAACAAGGCGTCCACACAGCGGTGTCCCCATGCGACCGGCACCGACGAGGGCTATGCGTGAGGGCAAGGAGTCACCGCCATGTCAGTTGTCGCGTCTGCCGTTTCCGTCCGGTGGACCCGAAAGGCCCGCACCGTCCGGTCCCTTGAGGACACTATGGATCACCCGGGAATACCGTGGTCATCCTATGAGCTCGTCACGTGATCACGATCCGGCCTTCTAGGGGCCTCACCAGCAGACGAGGTCGAAGCTCCATGGCTTCGGCCGCCGCTGACAGGTGTCGGGCCACCCCGGCTGCTGCCCTTCTCGCCCCGGATACGGGAACTGGCGCACCCCGTGGGTGTGGTGGTGGGTCGCGGGCAGTTGGCCGGGACGGCCCTGGTCGGCCCGTCGGGTGAGGGCCGTCGTCACGACGGACCCCTCGTCGTCAGGCCGGGAGAACTCCCCAGGGCCGGCCGAAAACGCCTGGTGCTGCTCGCACTTGGCGAGCGGTGTCAGGGCTCGATGACGAGGGTCTCGATGCGGCCGTCGCTGAGGGCGAAGCGGTAATGGAGGTCTACCGTCCCGCCCGGGAAGTCGCCTTCGAGGTGCTGGGTGGCGACATAGCGGTCCGGGGCGGTCTTCCACGCCGCCGTCAGTTCGGTCGTGTACGTGTACTCGCCGGCGGCGCGCGTCAGCCAGGTCTCGATCGCCGGTGCCCCCCGATGGGTCCTGCCGTCGTCGGTCACGGTGGCCTCGGGGTGGAAGGCGCCGAGCGCGGTGGCGGTGTCGCGGGCACGGTGGGCGTCGAGATAGCGCGTGATCACCTCGGGGAGGGCGTCGGGAGCGATGGTCTGAGGCTGTTCGTTGGGCATGTCGCTGTCCTGGGTCGGTGGGTTCACACGGTGGGGAGGGTGCCGCCGTCGATGACGTGCTCGGCGCCGACGATGGCGGAGGCGCGGTCCGAGGCGAGGAAGGTGACGAGTTCTGCGACTTCCTCCGGGCGGTTGGGGCGGCCGAGCGGGATTCCGCCCAGGGAGTTCATGAGCTGTTCCAGGGCCGCTTCCTGGGTGGTGCCGGCGTTCTGGGCGATACGGGCGACCAGGTGGTCGGCGGCGGTGGTCTGGACGAAGCCCGGGGCGACGGTGTTGACGCGGATGCCGTGCGGGGCGACCTCGTTGGCGAGACCTTTGCTGTAGGTGGTCAGCGCGGATTTGGCGGCCGCGTAGGCGAGGGTGCCGTTCCACAGCGGCATACGACGCTGGATCGAGGAGACGTGGATGATGACTCCCCGCCCGGCCTCGATCATCGCGGGCAGCAGACCGCGGTCCAGGCGGACGGCGGCGAGGAGGTTGACGTTCAGCTCCCTGGCCCAGTCGTCCTCGTCGAGGGCCGCGTATCCGCCCGAGGGCGCGTCCGAGCCACCCAGGTTGTTGACCAGGATGTCGATGCCGCCAAGGCGCCGTCGGGCTTCCTCGACCACGGTCGCGGCGCCCTCGGGGGTGGTCAGGTCCGCGGCGATCATGTCGGAGGCCGCGACCTCGTCCGGTCGGCTGCGTGCGGTCACGAGGACGGTGGCGCCGGCCTGGGCCAGCCGTCGGGCGACGGCCGCACCGACTCCTTTCGTGCCGCCGGTGACCAGGGCGCGCCTGCCTTCCAGCGAGTCGCCGAATGGGCCGGTCGAGGGGACGGGGGTGGTCATGGTGAGTGCCGTTCTGGGGTGGGGGCGTGGGGTGCGGGCGGGCATACAAGAGCCCGCTCCTGTCGTTACTGCTAAAATAGAAGCCAGTAACTTCGACTTTAGCAGTAACTCTCTGGGAGTGGTCAACCTTGACAAGCCGCATCAGGGCAGAGGACCTCGAATGCCCGCTGTCCACGACCGCGCAGCACGTCGGCGAGTGGTGGACCCTCCTGCTCCTCCACGACGCCTTCGACGGGTACACCCGCTTCGACCAGTTCCAGGAGAACCTCGGCATCTCGACCAGCATGCTCACCGCGCGCCTGAAGCAGCTCGTCGCCGACGGCCTGCTGGAACGCCGCCCCTATCAGACCAATCCGACCCGCCATGAATACGTCCTGACCGAGCTGGGCCGCTCCCTGCGTCCGGTGATCGTCGCGCTCGCCGCCTGGGGCAACGCGCGCCTCGCACCCGAACAGCGGAGCATGATCCTGGTCGACGCGGACAGCGGTGAAGAGGTCGAGCCCGTGGTCGTCGACGCCAGGACGGGCCGCCGTCTCGACGACAGCCACTCCTACGTATTCACCGCAGGACCCGCCGCCAGCCCCACCATGCGCGCCCGCTACACACCTCGCACCCAGCCCGCACCCGATGGTGCGGGCGCTACCTGACACCGGATTTCGCCGAGATGGACTCCGCGCCGACTGGTTCCGGGTGCCGTCGGCAGCGGCCTGTACGGCCCCCGGGGGTGGTTGTACGACCGAGGAGGTCGGGCCGACCGCACGCGGCGACGGCCGAGCGGGACCTACGCGGCTGACCTGGTCGGTGTCCCGTCTGGCCTAACCCCGATGGTGTACGCCATTTGGGCCAGCCAGGCTTACGGAGGGGGACGACTCGATCACGTAGGGAATCCGCAGACATGAGAGCAACAGACATCGGCGCGATACGCACCGTGCCCGGAGCCCGCCGCCTGCGCCGGCTCGCCGTGGCAGCATTCCTGACGGCGACGGCGACCACGATGAGCGCCTGCGGCACCGTCCGGGACGGCGCCGCCCCCGGAACCGGCCAGGGCTTGGCGGCGGTAGCCGAAGGCGCCAAGTACGTGCCGTGCGGCAACCCGCCGCAGAAGCTCGAGAAGATCGACCAGGACTTCCTGGACCAGCTCGCGGCCGCCGGCGGAAAGCCGCTGTACGACCTGTCGTACCCGGCCGCCCGCGATGTGCTGAACAAGCTCCAGGCGGGACCCGTCCCGATGCTGCCCGCGCAGATCACCGAGCGCACCGTGCCGGGCGGCCCGACGGGTCCGGTCAAGGTCCACATCGTGCGCCCCGCCGGCGTCAAGGGGACGCTGCCCGGCATCGTCTACATCCACGGCGGCGGCTGGGTCCTCGGCAACTTCAAGACCCACGAGCGCCTCGTCCGCGAACTCGCGAACGGCGCCCGCGCCGAGGTCGTCTTCGTCGACTACACGCCCTCTCCCGAGGCCCAGTTCCCCGTCCCCATCGAGCAGGCGTATGCCGTCGCCAAGTGGGTCGGCGTCCACGGCACCGAGATCAGCCTGGACCCCTCCCGGCTGGCCGTCGCCGGTGACTCCGTCGGCGGCGACATGACTGCCGCGGTCACGATGATGGCCAAGCAGCGCGGGGGCCCGCACTTCCGCCAGCAGGTCATGCTCTACCCGGTCACCGACGCCGACTTCGAGACGGCGTCGTACACCCGCTACGCCGAGAACTGCTGGCTGACCCGGCCGGCCATGAAGTGGTTCTGGAACGCCTACGCCCCGAAGACCGCCGACCGCGCCAACCCGCTGGCCTCGCCGCTGAGGGCGACCGTCCAGCAACTGCGCGGCCTGCCACCGGCCCTGGTCATCACCGACTCCGACGTGCTGCTGGACGCGGCCGACGCCTACGCCGCGAAGCTCAGGTCGGCGGGCGTGCAGGTGACCTCGACGCACTACAGCGGAGTCACCCACGACTTCATGATGCTCAACGCGCTGCGTGACACACAGGGCAACAAGGCGGCGGTCGCCCAGACGACGGCGACCCTGCGCGAGGCGCTGTACGCCTCGACGGACCCGGTCGGCGGCAAGTAGCCGGGACAGGTGCTCGACTCGCCAACGGGGCCTGACCGCTTCCTCCGTCAGACGATGTCGATCACGATCTAGCCCTGAGCGGTGCCGTTCTCCGTGCCGGGGGCCGGGCAGGGGCCTGAGTGCCCCTGCGTCGGCGAGGGCGGCCGCCTCACGCCTCAGCTCTCCAGGCCAGTGGCGGCGCAGACGCCGGCGCCGCGGGCACGGGCGATCTGAACGGCCCCTCGGGAGACCTGCCATGCGCCTGGGCGCATGCCTGTCGCCTTCCGGAAGAAGACCGAGAAGGTGGATGCGTCGGGAAAACCGAGCACGGTGGCGCAGCGAGCCGCACTGAAGTGGTCGTGCGCGAGGAGCCGTTTGGCTTCCAGGACGATCCGGTCGACGACGTACGCCTTCGCGGTGCGGCCGGTGGCCCGCTGCACCGCTCGCGAAAGGGTGCGGGGAGCGAATCCCAGAGCACGGGCGTAGTAGCCGGCGTCGTGGTGTTCCCGGAAGTGCGCTTCGACGCTGGAGCGGAACATCAGGAACAGCGGAGGAAGGGGCCCTGCCTCGGAGTCGGGTGGGTGCAGCCGGGCAACGAGCGCGGACAGCAGGATCTGGGGCAGCTCCGTCGAGAAGTCCTCGGGTGCAGCGGACTCCTCGATGAGGAGATGGTTGCGCGCCGTGTCGACGTAGGGCCAGTCGGCGTCGGGGATGCTCCAGGACGCGACGAGGTCCGGTGAGGTGACGAGCTCCCGGGTGGCGTGGGTGACCGGCGCGGTCGGCACGAACAGCACGAGGTGCCCCGCCACACCGGCGATGTCGTCCCACCGGTGCACCGCGCCGGGTGGAATCCACACCGCGGACCGCTCCGCGAGCGGATGGTGGAGGAAATCCACCGTGACCGAGCCGTGTCCGGCGTCGACGATGGCGAGGACATGGAAGTCGGCGCGCTGCGTGCCGCCGTCGTTCAGCTCGCGGAGGCGGTCGAACGTCATCGTCTCGACCGCGGCGGCAGTGTGTCCTGCGGCCTGGTAGGTCATCTGCCGGATCGTGCTCACGTGTCCAGTTTTCACCATCGGGCGACCCATCTCGCCGATGACCCGTCCTGGTGCAGAAGTTTCAATGAATACACGGGGCATTCGCCCAGCACACCGATCGAAAGAGACTTCGTGAACACGATGCACCAGAAGCTTCTGCCCGTTTACGACCACCGGCCGGGGACCGGACCGACCCTGGTGTTCCTGCACTACTGGGGTGGTTCCGCCCGTACCTGGGACCTCGTCGTCGACCGCCTGGCGGGCCGTGACGTACTCACGGTCGACTTCCGCGGTTGGAGCCGGTCGCGCGATCTGCCCGGCCCCTACACGCTCGGTCAGCTCACCGACGACACCCTCGCCGTGCTCGCCGACGCGGGGGTCACCGACCACGTCCTGGTGGGGCATTCGATGGGGGGCAAGGTCGCGCAACTGGTCGCGGCCACCCGGCCCGCCGGCCTGCGCGGCATCGTCCTCGTCGGCTCCGGCCCGGCAAGGCCCGCCCCACAGATCACCCCCCAGTACCAGGAAGCCCTGTCGCACGCGTACGACACCACCGAGTCCGTAGCCGGGGCGCGGGATCACATACTCACCGCGACCGAGCTGCCCGCTGTGATCAAGGCGCGGGTCGTGACCGATTCGCGGACCGCCACCGACGACGCCCGCACCGAGTGGCCGCTGCGCGGTATCGCGCAGGACGTCACCGAGCAGACGCGCATGGTCACCGTGCCGGCCCTCGTGGTCGCCGGAGAGAACGATCGAGTCGAGCCCGTCGACGTGCTGCGCGACAACCTGGTGCCCTACCTGTCCCAGTCCGACGTCGTCGTCATCCCGCACAGCGGTCACCTGATCCCGCTGGAAGCCCCGGCCGAGCTCGCTGAGACCATCACGGCCTTCGCGCCGGCAACCTGACCCTCCCCGCGGCCCGCGGCTGCGCGGGGCACCGCAGAAGCGAGCCGGCCGCGCTCCCGCACCGAGGGTGCGCCGTGGGTGACCGAGCGGACGTTGCCGATCCCGTAAGGGCATCAGCGCTTGAAGGTTTCCTTCGTGCTCTCCTTCACGCCCCGCGTCCTGCCTCGCGCTTCCAGGGCGGCGCCCTTGGCCGCGAGGGTTTCGTTATGCACCGCGTGGGCCGTCTTCCGTACGATCTTTCCGGCGACCTGTTCGGCCTTCGCCTTCGTCTTGTCTCCGACACTCATCTCAGTACCTCCGCGGAGTCTCACCGGCCGCGTGCCCTTGGGGCGGGGAGCGAAACCATCCATGGAAACGCGTCACCGACCAAGGGCACCTTCTGCGGTCCGGCGGCGTACGTCTGCGCGGTCGTGCCGCTGTCCGGGACCTCATCAGCGTCAGCTCGATGCTCGGAGCCGGCAGCAGGTGATCCGTACGAGGATTCGCCCAGGAATCGCTTGTGCACTTTTTCGAGGTGTCCACCGTCAGAGGCCCGGCCGGCAGTGGCCGACTGCCGTGGTGGCTGACGCGGGCCCACACTCGGACCGGGAAGCCTGCCAGGGGTCACCTCGGCCGGATCGGCCGGGAGGTGAAGCACCTGTCCGCGGACCCGGACCATTCGTTCCGGCGTCGCGAGCGGGTGCCTGACGACGCGGAGTGCGGTGGTCTACGGGGGAGCTCGTGGGCACGGTCGCCGGAACCATGGGCGTCTGCCCGGGTGACGTGCTCTGCTGCTCACGGGCAGGACGATTCTCCGGGTGGAGCCGGGGGCCGGGTCTGGCGGGGTTCCAAGGTGCGCAGGACCGAGGGGAGGGCCGGCCGGTGCCCGAATCGTGTTGACCGGCCCCCGCAGGCAGTGCTGGAGTCGGCACGTGGACAGCATCCCCGCCAACCGGCGGCTCTGGAACCAGATCAGCAGTGCCTACCAGCACAGGCACGACCCGCGAATCGGCGCCACGCCCAGGCTGTGGGGCATGTACTCCATCCCCGATGCGCACCTGCACGCCCTGGGTGACGTCACCGGCAAGCGCGTCCTCGAACTCGGCTGCGGCGCCGGCCAGTGGTCCAGGGCGCTCGCCGCCGAGGGCGCCACCGTGGTCGGGCTCGATCTGTCCGAAGCCCAACTCGCAGCAGCGGCCCGCGCGATGGGAGCGGGCCGCTACCCCCTGGTGCAAGGCGCCGCGGAACGACTTCCCTTCGCCGCAGACAGCTTCGACCTGGTGTTCTGCGACTTCGGTGGGCTCAGCTGGGCGCCCCCGCACCTGGCCGTACCGCAGGCCGCACGCGTCTTGGGCCGAGGCGGGCGCCTGGTGTTCAACGTCGCCAGCCCGTGGTTCGAAGCTTGCTACGACGAAGCCGCCGGCCGCGTGACCACGACGCTGCGGCAGGACTACTTCGGACTGGGCACCATCGCCGAAGACGACGGCGCGACCAGTTATCAGCTCACCTACGGCGGCTGGGTCAAGGTCCTGCGCGGCGCGGGTCTCATCATCGACGACCTCATCGAGCCGCGGCCCGAACTCGGAACACCCAACGGCTACAACGAAACCGACCCACCCGACTGGGCACACCGCTGGCCCGCGGAACTGCTCTGGGTAACCCACAAGCCGTAGGTTCCGCCGCGCCGAGACGTGAAGACATGGCCCCGGCGGCGTCGCCGAGGCCGGAGCGGACGGTTGCCGAGGCGATCTGGTCAAAGCTCACGTGGGGGTTGTCCGGCCCGTACGCTTCGTCGTCGATGCGCGGGCCAGCACGCCGGCGGTGCGCGGCGCGGCCGGACCCCGGCGGCCGCAGGCACCTCGGCCGCCGTCGCGATCAGCGGTGCCGGCCGGCGGTGAACAGGCCCAGCGGGACCGGCTCCGGCGCCAGCGGGGCGCACGGCTCCAGGAGGCCTCCTCGCTCGTGGTCGTTTCCGCTCCAGCACGTGCACGCCGAGCCGGCACCGAGCCGAGGCGACGACCGACGGCAGGTCGGCCAGCTCACCCCTTGCCATCACGTCCTCCAACCGCGATGCCGGTCGGTCCGCGGGCGTCCTGCCGTCCCGCCCGGTGGCCGCCGTCGGCGTCCGGATCGTCGCGAGGGCTCCGGGAGGATCTCGGCTCCGTCGGCCGGGGTCGGGGGAATACATGCTCAGGCATGTTGTTAGATTGCATGCGAAGTCATGTATTACTAGGGAGCGCAGCATGCAGTTCGGCATATTCGGGGTCGGTGACATCTCACCCGACCCGACCACGGGACACACGCAGAGCGAGGCGGAGCGGATCGGAAACCTGATCAAGATCGCCAGACGGGCCGACGAAGTCGGCCTCGATGTCTTCGCGCTGGGCGAGCACCACAATCCACCCTTCGTGATGTCCTCGCCCCCGGCGCTGCTCGCCCACATCGCGGCGCTGACAAAGCGGATCATCCTCAGTACCGCCGTGACCCTGATCACGACCAACGACCCGGTGAAGATCGCCGAGGACTACGCCATGGTGCAGCACGTCGCCCAGGGGCGCCTGGACCTGATGCTCGGCCGCGGGAACACCGTCCCGGTGTACCCGTGGTTCGGCAAGGACATCCGTAAAGGGGTCCCCCTCGCCCTGGAGAACTACAACCTGCTTCATCGGCTGTGGCGCGAGGACGTGGTCGACTGGGAGGGACAGTTCCGCACCCCGCTGCAGGGCTTCACCTCCACCCCTCGCCCGTTGGACGACGTCCCGCCGTTCGTCTGGCACGGCTCGATCCGTAGCCCTGAGACGGCCGAACAGGCGGCCTACTACGGGAACGGCTTCTTCGCCAACCACATCCTGGCCCCGAATCTCCACTTCAAGCCGATCGTCGAACTCTACCGGCGACGGTACGAGCACTACGGCCACGGCACCGCCGAGCAGGCCATCGTCGGACTGGGCGGCCAGGCGTTCATCGCCAAGCGCTCCCAGGACGCGGTCAACACCTTTCGGCCCTACTTCGAGAACTATCCGCTCTTTCGCGGCTCGAAGCTGGAGGACTACATGGCGGGCACACCGCTGACCGTCGGCAGCCCACAGGAGGTGATCGAGAAGGTCCTCACGTTCCAGGAGGGCTTCGGGGACTACCAGCGGCAACTCTTCTCGGTCGACGCCCTCGGCCTGCCGCTGGACATGGCGTTGGAGCAGGTCGAGCTGCTGGGCACCGAGGTCGTACCGGTGCTGCGCAAGGAACTGGCCGCCCGCCGTGGACCCGGTGTCCCGGACGCTCCTACGCACGCATCCCTGGTCAAGGCGAAGTACGGCGAAGCCGAGCCGCGTCAGCCGCGCCCGAACCCCAACAGGGGCGACAACCTGTCGGGCACCTCGCCCTACCAGGACAGCGACCCGGCCTTCGAAGCCGACTTCCCGGCGGCGCTGTGATGGCCGGCGACAGCCGGCTGGCCAACGAGGCGTGGGAAGCGATGTTCCGAGCTCAGGCGACCCTCGCGCGCGAGTTCGAGTACGAGGGTGACTGGGGTGACTTGCCGCCACGCGAGTACGGCGTCCTCTACGCGCTGGCCGGAGCGAAGGACGGCCTGCGGATCACTGACCTGATCGACGACGCCCTGCTCACCCAGGCGGGCGTGTCCCGGCTCGTCGTCCGGCTGGAGAACCGGGGACTCGTCGAACGGCGGCCCGATCCCGACGACGCCCGCGCCTGGCGCATCGTCCTCACCGCCGAAGGCCGGGAAGTGCAACGCCGCCTCGGCCGCGCACATGCCCGGCACGTCACGACGGCGATGACCCGGGCTCTGACCCGCGAGCAACTCGAGACGCTGCGCGAGCTCGGCCGTGCGCTGCTAGCCGCGGCCCCCGTCACCACCGCCCACCGCACGAAAGGACCCGCGAGGGACAACGCATGAGCGACCTCACCCCTGCCGTCGGCGTGGTGACGATCGCCGTCATCAACGCCGGCGTCAGCGAGCCGTCGTCGACCCGGCTGCTCGCCGACCGCACAGCCCAGAAGACGGTCGACATCCTCGAGGCGTCGGGCACGACAGCCACCGTACGCTCGATCGATCTCGGTCCTCTCGCCACGGACATCGCACAGAGCATCGTCTCCGGAATGCTCCACGCGAAGGTGCGGGCCGCCATGGAACTGCTCGCACGGGCCGACGCGGTCATCGCCGCCACACCGGTCTACAAGGCGGGGATCAGCGGCCTGTTCAAGTCGTTCGCCGACCTGATCGACAACGACCTGCTCATCGCCACACCGGTGGTACTCGCAGCGACAGGCGGAACCGGACGACACGCCATGGTCGTCGACGACCAACTCCGGCCGCTGTTCGGGTTCCTGCGCACCATCCCGGTGCCCACCTCCCTGTACGCCGCACCCGAGGACTGGGCGTCGGCCGACCTCGGCAGGCGGATCGCCCGAGCCGCGCAGGAGCTCTCCGTCATGCTGCGCACCGGAGCAGGCCGGCAGATCGCGGACAGCAACTGGAACGACCACACGCACCAGTTCGGCGGCAACGCCGTACGGGCCCAGCGGTCCTTGGACGACGTCGACTTCACCACCGATCTCATGCGCCTCGCCACCGGCGGAAGCGCGCGCCCGCAAGCCGACGGCCCGACCGATGCACGTTGACGGCGCGTCACGGGGTTCCGTAGCCCTGACCGGCCCTCCGGGTTTCGAGGACGAGCGGCTCCGCGCGGGGCCGGCGGCACCTGGACGGTGGGAACCATTCATGATCAGCTTGGGGCATGAGTTCTCTGATACGGCACGTCACCGTCGACGCCGCGGACCCGTTCGTTCTTGCGGGCTTTTGGGCCCAGGCCCTGGACGGCTCGCTGGCAGATGACGACTTTCCCGGGGATCCGGAGGCCGTGGTGACCACTGCTGCTGCCACCTTGCTGTTCGTCAGGGTCGATGACCGCAAGGCCGTGAAGAACCGTGTACACCTGGATCTCCAGCCCCAGGACCGGACCCGGGACGCGGAGGTCGAACGGCTGCTCTCGCTCGGTGCCACGCTTCAGAGTGACCACCGAAGGGATGACGGCACCGGGTGGGTGACGCTGCACGATCCCGAGGGCAACGAATTCTGCGTGGAACGTAGTGCGGCGGAGCTGGCGGCCTAGGACCGGCACGCTCAGCACCCGGGCTACCCGGGCCGCCGCCGGCCTCGGCGCGGGGCATGTCGGCGTCGAGGCCCGCGAAACCCGCGGGAACCCGCCCCGGCGGATGACGCGGCGAGGCCGCCGACCCTGGCGGAGAACGACGTACCGGCTACGGACCTCGGTCACGCGACCCGGGCCCACCGTCACGGCGGAGACGGTGCCCGGGAAGCCGTTCACGTGGCCGCCGCGCACCTATGCGCTATTTCCTTCTGCGCTTGGAGGGCTCCGCGGGCTCCGGGGTGGGAGTCCTGGGCGTGGCGCGCAGCATGACGGTGTAGTTGCGGTGCTCGAAGAGCCGGTCGATCTCGGGAACGCTGGAGGAGCCCACACCGCAGCACGCGTAATGGATGGTCAGCGGCGGGGCCCCGTCCTCCTGGCCTTGGCGGGCCGTGACGAATTCCTGGACCTTGTCCCGCAGTGTGCCGCGCTCGACCGAGGTCGCGCCCTCGGCCAGATGCCTGGCCTCCAGAGGCATCAGCTTGTAGTTGATGACCTCCTCGCCTGCGACGAAGGTCTTGGGATAGCCGGGGGGCATGGCCTTGCGCTTGTTGGTGGGACCGACCATTTCGAGGTCGTCCGCAGTCGGTGAGGTGCCGGACTCGATGAGTTTGGCCACCTCGTTCTCCAGCCATGCGCCGGGCGGCGCGTAGACGACGAGCTCGATGCCCTCGGGCACGGTGAACGTGGCCTTGAGCGCGCGGCTTCGAGGGTTGTCCGGGTTCTTGGGCAGGCGCTGGTTGTCACCGAACCGCCCGTGCCCGCTGAGCACGGTCACGTTCGGGTCCTGGGAGGTGTCGGCGGGCACCCGCTGCACGGGCGTCGCCCGGTTGCCGAGCATTTGGGACACCGCGGCATTGCCGGCGGATCTCTGGAGCACGGTCAGGGAGTCGGGTCTCTGAGCCGACGCGGAGGGCGTGAGGGCCGTGGGGGATACCGGCCGCACACTCCTGCGGGACCCGGGGCCCTCCTGGGTCTCTTCATGTGCGCGCACGAGCCGCTCCCATCGACGAGATCCAGAGGACGTACGGTGTGTGATGCTAGGCGGTCGAACGTGCGAACGCATGCACCGGCGGGCACACTCCGGGGCAACGTGACCTGCCGGAAGGTCATGTGGAGGAGCGCTCCACGACTCCGTTTCGCGAGCCCGGCACCCGCACGGAAGCGACGGGGCCGGTCTCACGGGCTGCACGTGTCAGGGCTCCGGCATGGCCGGTTCCGGTGGCGCCGGCACGGCGTTCGTGATCCGGCGATCCGGTCCCGGTCGTACGCCGGGGTCAGTGCAGGCCGAGCCAGACGACGATCCCCGTGAGGCCGGACAGCACCGCGGCGACGCCCGCGCGGACGGCGGCGGAGCAACGGGCGGCGGTGAAGCTGGAGGGGTCGTAGGTGGAGGACATGCCGAGGCCCTCGCCGCGGAAGGACGCCCCTGACCAGTCCACCGAGGTCACATTGTCGGTCGGCTCGGCCAACTCCGCGCCGACCACCAGGAACCGCTGGGACAGATGGCTCGGGGTGACGGTGGCCAGCGGGTCGATCAGATCGTTCCCGGCGCTGACGATCAGGTCCGCGCCCATCTCCAGGGACTCGCTGACGCTCGCCAGCAGGTCGGCCGGGTGCTCGGGGGCCACGGTCCGCAGGTCCACGTGTTCGTCCTCGGCCCATGTCCGGACCGCCTTCACCAGAGCCTTGGTGGGGCGGTCCGTGCCCGACGTGAGCAGCACCACCCTGTAGTCCTCGGGGGGATGGACACCGTTCCAGGAACCGGGCCGCGGAGTGACGGTCGCCTCCGGGGCAGGCGGCGCGGACGGGTCGGTGAAACCCGCGCCGAGCGTGCCGACCGGGGTCGGGCTCTCGTGCGGACGTGACCAGTCGTCGTTGGAGCCGCAGCCGGTGACCAGGGCTACGGCCGCGGTCAGGGCGGCCACGGCACTGAGCGGGGTGCGCAACGGGATCGTCCTCCAGAAAGTGGCTGCTGATGTGAGGACATCGTCATATGAGCGGACCCGTCGTAGATGGCCGAAAGGGGCTGATCGAAAAGCTGTTCTTCCATGATTCGCCATCCGGGCGGCGCGAATTCACCCACCGCGTGGAGCGTGCACGGGCAACCGAAGGAGCTACATGTCACAGCACGTCCGCCGGGTCGTCATCATGGTCACCGCAGCGGTGATCGCACTGTTCGGCGCCGTCCGTCCCGCACTCGCCCACGGGTTCACCTCCACCGTCTACGTCCAGGTCGGCGCCGGCGACGACGGCCGGATCCGGACAACCCTGGAACTCGAGTACGACCTCTACGTCGTCTCCGCCGCCGACGCCGAGCATGACGACTCCCTCTTCCAGCAGGGCAACTCCGCCTTCGAGGACGGGGACAGCCGCGCCCAGGCCGCCGCCCTGAACGGGCACCACCGTGCCGCCGTCGACTACGTCACCGGGCGGTTCACCGTCGACTCGGCCGGGCGCCCCTGCACCCCGTCCGGGCAGGGCGGATTCACGCTGCTCCGGCAGGAGGGCGTGCCGTACGCCCGGCTCGTACTCGACTGGGACTGCGCCGGGCGGAGCGCCGACGCGGTGTTGCGCAGCGGACTGTTCCCCGACGGCGAGGGCTACGTCCGCGACACCAAGACGATCATCACCTACGAGCTGGAGGGCCGGTCGGGCAGCGCCGCGCTGGACGCCGCGCACCCGTCCTTCTCGCTCGGCCAGGCCTGGTACGAACGGTTCTGGGAGTTCTTCCGCCTCGGCGCGGAGCACCTGCTGGGCGGCATCGACCACATCCTGTTCCTGCTGGCGCTGATCGCCGGTTCCAGGCGGCTGCGCGAGATCGTGCTGGCCGCCACCAGCTTCACCCTCGCGCACTCGGTGACCTTCCTGCTCGCCGCGCTCGGCGTGGTCGAGGTGCCTGCCCGGGTCGTCGAACCGGTCATCGCCCTGTCCATCGCCGTGGTGGCGGCCTGGTACCTGTGGCGGATGTGGCGCGGCCGCGGCCGGGCCGCCGAGGTCGGGGCGGTGGCGTCCGGACGGCTGGGACTGGACCGGGCCGGGTGGGTGCGACTCGGCGTCGTGTTCTGCTTCGGCCTGGTGCACGGGCTCGGCTTCGCGGGCGCGCTCGGCATTCACGAGGCCTGGTCGTGGACGCTGCTGTGGTCCCTGTTGGTGTTCAACGTCGGTATCGAGGCAGTGCAGTTGGGGATCATCGCGGTCGTCTTCCCGCTGCTGGCGCTGGTGCGCCACCGTTCGCCCGCGGCCGGTCTCTGGCTGACCGGCGTCGTCTCGGCAGGGGTTGCCGTGATGGGGGCGATCTGGTTCGTCCAGCGGCTCACGGGCGTCTGAGCAGGGACGGCGGACCTGTCGGGGCCGCAGCCGGCCCAGTTCCCCGGGGACCTGGGAAGTTCAGGAAGTCCCAAGATCGCATTTACTACTCGTTTACCAAGCGGAGAGACGTTCTTGGCGTCCACTTATGCACTCCGTGCACCAAAGGAACGTAATCGATGAGATCAAGACCCTCCTCGCAGGTCTCCGGGCCTGCGCGGCGCCGCATGGCCACCGGGGCCGCAGCGGCATTCCTGGGTGTGGCCATGGCGATCGGCAACGGCCTGGCGGCTCCCGCCAGCGCGGCCGAGTCCACCACGCTCAGTGGCATCATCCTCGGTGTCGGCGCGAACGAGTCGCAGCGCACCGTGACGTGGTACTCCTCGGCGGACACCGCCCAGCAGGTGCAGGTGGTTCCGACCGCGCAGCTCGTCAACGGCGAGTTCCCGGCCGACGCGACGCGCTTCGACGCCGTCGGCGGCGCCAACATCGCCACCAGTGGCGGCTACAACCGCCACGCCACCCTCACCGGTCTCAAGGAGCACACCGCGTACTCCTACCGGGTCGGCTCCGAGGGGAACTGGTCGACCACGTACGCCTTCAAGACGCAGGACTTCGAGGGCGACTACGACTTCCTGTTCTACGGCGACCCGCAGATCGGCTCCTCCGGCAACACCGCCAAGGACCAGGCCGGCTGGCAGGACACCCTCGACGTGTCGCTCGCCGCCAATCCCGACGCCGAACTGCTGGTGTCGGGCGGCGACCAGATCGAGAGCGCCAACACCGAGTCCCAGTGGAACGCCTTCCTGGCGCCCGACAAGCTCCGCCAGTACCCGTGGGCCGCCACCATCGGCAACCACGACGTCGGCGGCAAGGCGTACGAGCAGCACCTCTACACGCCGAACACCGACCGCACGGCCCCGTACTACTCCAACGGGAACCCGGCGTCGAACACCTCCGGCGGCGACTACTGGTACATCTACAAGGACGTGCTGTTCATCGATCTGAACAGCAACAGCTACGCCACGTCCCAGGGCGGCGGCGGTGACGCGGCGCACGTCAACTACGTCACCGACGTCATCAACAAGCACGGCTCCGAGGCCAAGTGGAAGGTACTCGTCTACCACCACGCGATCTACTCGCCGGCCTCGCACGCCAAGGACAGCGACAACAAGGTCCGCCGGACGGACTTCCCGACGACGTTCTCCAAGCTCGGTGTGGACCTGGTGCTTCAGGGCCACGACCACAGCTACTCCCGCAGCTACCTGATCAAGAACGGTCAGAAGGAGAACCCGGACGAGCAGCCCGGTGCCGCGGACGTGTACCCCGGTCCCGGCGGTGTGCTGTACGTGACGTCGAACTCGGCCTCCGGCTCGAAGTACTACGACATCACCAAGCCGGACAGCAGCGGCACGAGCGGTGCCGGCAACGGCGCCGACCCGCTCAACCCGGACAGCTACTGGTACAACTCGGTCCAGAACCAGGAGCACGTCCGCAGCTACGTGAAGGTCGGCGTCCGCAAGGACAAGCTGGTCGTCGAGAACCTGCGCAGCGGCACCTGCGAGGCACCCAACGCCGCGGTGGAGCTGGGCGAGGTGCCCTGCACCAACACCACCGGGGACAAGCCGGTCGGCTCGGTCGTCGACAAGGTCACGGTCCACCCGTACCACGGCGACTCCCAGGACCTGCAGGTCGACGTCCCGGACGCGCCCCCCGGCGAGTTCGGCTGGACCGTCGACGGCTACAACGGCCTGGTGGACCTCGGCACCGCGCAGAACCACGACGGCGACTACTTCCAGGCGGCCGGCCAGATCAACCCGATCCTGGTCTCCGACAGCCGTCGTTCCCAGGCCCCGTGGTCGGTCTCGGCCAGCGTCAGCGACTTCAAGGACGCCGACAAGACCTTCTCGGGCGCCTACCTCGGCTGGACGCCGAACGTGCTCCTGGACGGTGCCGGCGCCAAGGCCAGCGGTTCCGTGGCCTCCGGCTACGACGACAACGGCCAGGGCCTGTCCGTCTCGCGCGGCCTCGCCTGGGCCGAGCAGGGCCACGCCAAGGGCAGGGCCAAGCTGGGCGCCGACCTGGACCTGAAGATCCCGGGCAGCGTCAACAAGGGCACCTACCGCGCGACTCTCACGCTCACCGCGCTGAGCAGCTGACCCGGTAGCAGTACCCGGTGGGGCGGGCACCGCCCGGTGCCCGCCCCACCCCCGCACGTCCTTTCGCGCCCCCGACCCGCACGGAGGCCCGGCGCGTCCCGATCCCGCCGCCCGCCACGGCCTGCCCGCCCGCCAGCCCGAGGACCCCAGATGCACGCCCCCATCCTGCGCCGGACCACCACCGTCGCCGCCCTGTTCCGCACCGCCCTGCTCACCCTGCTCGCCGCACTCGTGGTCACCGGGCCGCTCACCGTCCCCGCCGAGGCCGCGGGCGGCGACGTCACCTGGACCGTCCGCACAGCGCCCAACAGCTACGGCTCCGACCGGTCCAGCTTCGCCTACAGCGTCAACCCGGGCGGCCGGATCGACGACGCGATGGTCGTCGCCAACCGCGGCAAGGACCCGCTCACCCTCTCGGTGTACGCGGCCGACGGCTACACCACCGACACCGGCCAGCTCGACCTGCTCACCCGGGACAAGAAGTCCGTGGGTGTGGGTGCGTGGCTGCACGCCGACCGCACGAGCGTCAAGGTCGCGCCGGGCCGGACGGTACGCATCCCGTTCAGCGTCACCGTCCCCGGCAACGCCACTCCCGGCGACTACGTGGGCGGCCTCCTCACCTCCCTGAAGCAGCCGGACGCCGCCGCGGGCATCAACGTGGACCGTCGCCTCGGCATCCGGGTCAAGCTCCGGGTCAGCGGCGCACTGCGTCCACGGCTCGCCGTCGAGGACCTCTCGGTCGACTACCACGGCACCGCCAACCCGTTCGCCACCGGCGAGGCGACCCTGACCTACACGGTCCACAACACCGGCAACACCGTGCTGTCGGCCCGTCAGAAGGCGTCGCTGAGCGGACCGTTCGGCTGGCTCAAGGCCAAGGCCGGTGCCGTCGCCGCCACCCCCGACCTGCTGCCGGGGGAGCGCTGGAAGGTGACCGTGCCGCTGCACGGGGTGGCCCCCGCGGTCCGGCTCACCGCGGCCGTGACCGTGACCCCGCTGCTCACCGACGCGTCGGGCTCGGTCTCCCCGCTCGCCCCCGTCCGGGCCACCGCCGGCGGCTGGGCCGTGCCCTGGACCCTGCTGGTCGTGATCGTGGTCCTGGCTGCCGCGGGCACCGCCTGGCTGCTGCTCGCCCGCCGCGCCCGCGCCCGCCGGGCGGAGCGGGAGAACGCCCGCGTCGAGCAGGCGGTCAAGGAGGCCCTGCGCGCGCAGGAGCCCCAAGACCACTGACGGTTCACGAGCAGTACGGCCACCCCACCGGCGCCGCGCGGCTCTTCGGCACCTTATCGGCCTCCAGGTGAACCAACCGGCTTTCCAGCGTGGTTGGTTCACCGTCGCAGTCGAGCCGACGGCGCGTGGCTGGGTGGGTGAGCAGTGACACCGTCTGCCGGTCAGTGCGCCAGCACCGGGCCCGTCGGAAACGGTATCGCTGAGTTCTGACACCGCGTGGGGCTCGCGGTGGGAGCATCGAAGTGCCCGGACGGTACGCAACGCGCTGACCTCGGTCTGGGCGGCGCCGCGCAAGAAGCGTCAGGCTGGTCGCCGAGCACGGCGCTGTCGACCTGACATAGGGGATCGTCCGCCTACGTCGCGGAACGTCGTGACGAGATCCGGATCGCTGCGGGCCGGGGCACCGCGAAGGCATTTCTGCCGCAGTCCCACCGTCCGGGCGTCGAAGAGGAGTCGACTTCGGGGACGTGACCAGCCGTCCGGCCGGCCAGGAGGTCAAGTCAGCCTGTTCTCCTTCCGCCTGTCGTATTCCGGCAAGGCGGTGCACCGACTCGTTGACCGCACTATCGGCGTGTCATCCGCCGCTGCGGTCGTATAGACGAGGAGTCTCCGTCCGAAGCGATGAAGCGTGGACGGAGATGTGATGGCTCAGGATTCTCGCCGACTGGACTAAGGCCAGTCCGGGTTGGTGGTGGCGCGGGCCGGGAGGGTGGTGGCGACCGGGGATGCCCTGTTGCCGTGGCAGGTGGTGGACGGCTCCGGAGCCCCAGTTGTGCCGGTGAGCGAGTTCCTGCTCGAACTCGTAGCTTGTGGAAACACGGCGGCATCCTGCCGCTCTTACGCCTATGACCTGCTGCGCTGGTTCCGCTTCTTGGCAGCAGTAGAGGTGCCGTGGAACCGCGCCCAGCGCACTGAAGTACGGGACTTCGTGCTGTGGCTGCGTGCGTGCCACAACCCGGCCCGCGATCGCCGCCGTCAAGAGGCGCCGGCTCCTGGGTCGGTGAACGCGCGCACCGGCAAGCCGTACCTGCGTGAGGGGTACGCGCCGTCGACCATCAACCACGCGCTCTCGGTGGTCTCCGCTTTCTACGATCATCACGTGCGGGCGGGACACGGGCCGGTCGTCTCGCCGGTGCCCTCACAAGGCCGCCACGGCCGACGGTTCGAGGTCCATCACAACCCGCTGGAGCCGTTCCGGCTGCACCGCCGCGGCGCCTACCGTCAAAAGCAGAACGATCCTGAGCCTCGGGCCGTTCCGGACGACGTGATCGAGGATCTGTTCGCTGCGCTCGGCTGCAACCGGGACCGCGCCCTGCTTTCGATGTTTCTGTCCAGCGGGGTGAGGGCGGCGGAGATGCTGGGGATGACGATCGGTGACGTGCATCCCGGCGAAGGCCGCATCTACGTGCAGTCCAAGGGACTGGTCGGAGTGAAGCAGGCTTGCCCGGCTTCACCGGAGGCGTTCTCCTGGCTGGCCCTCTACCTGGGCGAGTTGGCCCAAGAGGGACTTCGGCCCGAGCCACATGAGCCGGTTTGGTGGACCCGACGCGGGCTGTTGCGGCCGCTGACCTACACCGCACTGCGGGCCGTGCTGAACCGGATCAACACGCGGATCGGCGCGAACCTCTGCCTGCACGACCTGCGGCACACCCTGTGTCAGCGGCTGGTCGACGACCCCGGATTGAGCCTGGTCGACGCCCAGCAGGTGATGCGGCACCGGCAGATCACCACCACCAGCGGTTACCTACGCCCTCGGACGGACGAGGTGATCGCAAAGGTCCACGAGCACTACACCCGCCCCAAGCCGTCGCCGCGCCCGCTGACGGGCTGGTCCTACGATCCGGACGACCTTGCCGACGTGTTCGGAAGCGCATGATGGCCGCTCGCCACGGACGAACCGCCCGCACTCCGGCCAGTGTCCGTGACCCCGCGGTCCTGATCGGACCCCGGCCGCCGGAGCGGCCTGCGGGGCAGCCAATTCCCGGGCGAGAGCACGCTTCCCGGGCCACGCTGGTCGAACTCGCCCGGGATCTGCTGGTCGAGCCGACCGCTCAGCAGCGGTCCCGGCAGGACCGCGCGATGGCCCATGTCCTGGACTGGCTCGGACAGTTCCCCGGGGAAACCTGGCAGGACCGCTGGCTGCTGAGCGGCTCCGACGCCGTTGGGAAGCAGTGGGGCCCGCCGGGGCTGACTCAGTCCCAACGATGTCGGCTCACCGCTAGGCTCGGCACGCTGATCGTGCTCCGCGTGCTCCAGCCGTCCTACGCGTGGTTGTGCGGCAGTCGCCTGCTCGGGGTCTACGACGCCTACCGGCGCCACAACCAGACTGAGGCGTTCGCCCGGCTGCGGCGACAGGCCGAGGGGCGGGGCGGCTGCGACGAGTACGGCGCCGAGGCCCTCAACCTGCTCACGCGCATGGCCATCGTCACGAAAAAGGATCTGCTCGAACTGGAAGTTGAGGACTTCGAGCAGTACGCAGCAGCCCGCCGGGCTTCCGGACGCACGGTGGCGTCCCTCCCGTTTGCCTACGAGATCCTGCACGCCGTTGGAGGGTTGAAGGACGCACCGCCTACCCTCCGGCAGGCCAGCGCACCGGGCCAGCTCACCCCAGCCGAGCTGGTCGACCGGTATCAGATCGCTCACCGCGAGATCCGTGACGTCTTGGTGTACTACGTTGCCGAGCGGGCGGCGGTCCTCGACTACGGCTCCTTGGTCAACCAGGCCCACATGCTCGCCGGGCTGTTCTGGGCGGACCTGGAACGACACCGTCCCGGGATCTCCTCCCTCCACCTGCCCGACGGCGTTGCCCAGGAGTGGAAGCAGCGGGCTCGCCTTCTGCCCGATGGCCGCCCCCGCCGCAACAGCCACAACGTGCTGCTGGCCGTCCGCTCCTTCTACCTGGACCTGTTGCAGTGGTCACTGGAGGACCCCGCCCGCTGGTCCCGCTGGGCGGCCCCCTGCCCGATCAGCGAAGCCGACGTCCGCGGCTATCTCAAGGAAACCCGGCACCGTCAGGCCCGCATGCAGCAGCGCACCCGCACCTTGGTCCCGGTGGTCCCGCGGCTCATCGCCGCCGCCGAGGACCGCCTGCGGCAGGCCGAACTTGTGCTGGCCGCGGCCCGGAACACTGAGCCTGGCCAGGAGTTCACGGCCGGGGGCCAGCGATATCGCCGCAGCGGGCGGGCGACCAGTCACTGGCGTCCCACTGCGGTGTTCGGCACCCCACTCGCCGAGCCGGAGACACGCTTCGACGCTGAATGCGCGGAGTCCAACGCTTTCTGGACCTGGGCCGTGATCGAGGTGCTGCGGCGGACAGGAGCCCGCATCGAGGAACTTCTGGAACTCACCCATCTGAGCCTTCGGCAGTACAAGGCACCCACCGGCGAGCTCGTCCCGCTGCTGCAGATCAGCCCCTCCAAGACCGACCACGAAAGAGTCATCCCCGCCGACCCTGACCTGGTCGCCGTCCTCGCCCGTATCATCCGCAGGATCAAGGCCCCTGACGGGAAGGTCCCGCTGCTGAGCCGCTACGACGGCTACGAACGCATCTTCGGCCCACCGCTACCGCACTTGTTCCAGCGCGTCTCCCAGCATCGCCTGCAGGTAATCTCTCCCAACCGGGTACGGGAGCTGCTCACCGAACTCGCGGAACAAGCCGACATCGCCGACGTCGACGGCACACCGCTGCGGTTCACCCCGCACGACTTCCGGAGAATCTTCTCGACCGAAACCGTCAACGGCGGGCTGCCGATCCACATCGCAGCCAAAGTACTCGACCATCTCGATCTCAATACCACTCAGGGATATGTCGCGGTCTATCCTGAGGAAGTCATCCGCCACTACCAGCACTTCGTCGACCCATGCCGAGCCGCGCGTCCCAGCGAAGAATACAGGGAGCCGACCTCCGCCGAGTGGGCCGATTTCCGCGATCACTTCAGCCTTCGCAAGGTTGCTCTCGGCACTTGTGACAGGCCCTACGGAACCCCCTGCCAGCACGAGCACGCCTGCGTCAGATGCCCGATGCTCCGCCTCGACATCGCCCAGGTGCCGCGACTGCTGGAGATCGAGGCCAACACCCGCGAGCGGCTCGGAGAGGCCCATCGGATGCAGTGGCTGGGCGAGGTCACCGCCCTCAAAGAGAGCTTGCGACACATTACCGAAAAGAAGAAGCAAGCCGATCGCCTGCAGCAACAGGCCGAACTCGGCGAGAGCGGGACCAATGCTCTTGGATGAGGATCCATTCGAAGCGAAAGTGTCTATTCCTCGGAATGGTTGCTTCAAGGAGCAGGGTTGATCAGTTCGGCGTCCGCAGAGTCTTCCGGAGCGTTTCAAAGGCGGTGGGACGCGGTCGGGCCGGCAGGAAATCACGGATGCGAAGGGCACATTCCCGCGGGCTGCGGAGGCTGGTGTCGACATCGAGGTCATGCAGTTCGTGGGAGTGCACCTGGTCGTATTGCATGGCGGCCAGTCCCGGTTGTCGGTCACCGCGCTCGATCTCACGGCGTTTCAGCTCGGGTAACGGACAGCGCACGCCGACTAGCAGCGTGTCTTCGGGCACGAGCAGGTCGAGGAGGTCCAGTAGCCGCCAGCGGCGGCTGAACAGGTAGTCGACGACGAGGTTGTTGCCACCTGCGGCCATGCCGGCGACAGCGCGGTGAAAGCCCTTTGCGGTGCGGTCGATCTCAGCCTGGAGATCATCGTCCGGTATCTCACGTTTGCAGCGCATGGCGTGGAAGGCGTCCACCGGGATGTGGAACCACGTCCCGTCGAGGATGTCGAGAAGTTCCCGGGCAATGCTGGTCTTGCCTGAGCTGGACGTGCCGTTGAGCAAGATGATCGTGCCGCCGACTGCGGTGCCGGGAATACGCGCGTGGGCCGGGTCCGTCGTTTCCGCACCTGCCTCGGTTGCCATGGTGTCGTCCTTCCGTCCCGCGGCCTGACAGCCGCGATGCTGAGCTGGATGTGCCCTCGTGATCATCCCAGGCAAGACGCAGGGGGGCTTTCCCTTTTGCCTGCCTCCGGAAGGTGCAGAGAAGGGTCTTCACCTCCAGCGGACCGGTCCCCGCCTCTGCGCGGCCATCGCCGATCGCCTCACCTTCGGCGGGAACACTGTCGAGACTGAACACCGACTCCTTCCGCCTCGCCCAGACCCGGGCAAGGGCCGGGCAGACCGCTGACCGACGACCGCAGCGGACCTGCCCTGGACGGCCCCGCCCCGTCTCTTCCGGGAGAAGTCGTTCGCCGCCCGAGGCCGGCGCAACTAGCCTGCGTCGGGTGATGACAGCTGATGACGTGTTGTTCGTCCTGGCCCTGTTGCAGCGGGTGAAGACCGGAGCGAGCGCCGGCATGGGAGCCATGCGCTCGCTGAGGGCAGCCGGGGGTCCGGCGTGAATCCCACCCGGTGCACACGGTGTTGCTGCTCCCAGTCCAAGGTGCGCATGACCGCGGTAATGGCCGATTCGACGAACTTCCGTCAGGCTTGCGCTCCTCCCACGCCGCGCAGCCCCTGTATGAAGGCGGTGAGAAGACGCGCCAGTCCAGCCGGCTCCTTGTCCGCTGTGCGTTTGCCGCGCATCCTGGCGCGCTCCAGTGCCTCGGCGATCGCCGACTCGACAAGCCGGAGCGTGGTCGGGACGGGTCCGCCCGCGTCGCGGGGGCACTTCCCGCCGGGGCGGCCTTGACCAGCAAGCACCCCGGCTTTGAGGCACTCCGCATCCGCCGGACCGGACGGCAGGGCCCCCGCCGGGGCGACGGAAGCACCGTCTGCCGCCCGGAGTACGGGCACCTCCGCCTTGTCCGCGACGAGATCGAGGACAGCCCGGCAGTCCCCAACCGTGGCACGCGGGACACGCACATCCGGCCCCGACCCCGTCACATACGGGTCGGCGGGCAGCGACCGCGTGGCGTGGTTCTGTCCTGACGCCGTCAGCGAGCAGGTGCTCCTGTTCGCGCCGGAGGCAACGCCGCGCGCAGCTGCCTGCGGGAACTCACGCCGAGTTTGGCGAACACGTTGCTCAGGTGCCACTCCACCGTGCGCGGGCTGATGAACAACCGGGCGGCGATCTCCGCGTTGGTGTGGTCCCCGGCCAGCCCGGCGATCTGAGCTTCCTGACTGGTGAGGCGGGCGTCGGCACCGACGGTTCGCCTGCGGGCCGTCTCTCCTGTCGCCGACAACTCTCTGCGGGCGCGTTCGGCGAAACCGTCGGCTCCGAAACGGCTGAACGTCTCGTAGGCGGCGCGTAGTGCCGCACGACTCTCCTGACGCCGGTTCCGACGGCGCAGCCATTCGCCGTACAGCAGCCGAGCGCGGGCCAGTTGGACGGCGATTCGGCAGTGACCGAGACGCTCGATCGCCTCCTTGTACAGCGCGTCGGCGGCCTCACCCTCGCTCAGCAATGCCCGTGAGCAGGCCGCCGCGCCCAGGGCCCATTCGGTCCCGGCCGCACGGGTGCGTTCGGTGAGATCGTCCAGTGCCCTCTCACCGGACCCCGGCCGCCCGCTGCGGGCGGCCGCCTCGACCAGTTCGGCGAGCGACCATCCGAAGTAGCCCAGGTCCTCGTACTGGCAGGCGCGAGTCGCGGCCGCCAGCGCGTCGTCGTAGCGGCCGAGTCCGTTGTACAGCAGTGCGGTCGCGTATTCGGCGAGGCCGAGGGCGCGGCCCTCGCCCCGGGCACGCACCTCTTCGATGGTGGTCCCGATGAGGTCCAGTGCCGGGGACGCCTGTCCACGCCAGGCGGCGAGAAGCAGGGACGTGTGCATCATCGGTACGCCGCCGACCGCCTCCGAGACGGCCGTGGCCTCGTCGATCAGCGTCGCGGCCGTGTCGAATTCACCGGCATGGACGTGGGAGCATGCCTGGTAGGTCAGTGCCATCGGAAGCACGGTGAGTGCTCCGGCCTCGCGGGCGACACGGACGGCGTCCAGCGCCATCTCGTGCCACGCCTCGTCGTCCCACAGCTCGGGTGCGAGAGGCTCTGGTGCCACCCGGAACGCCAGCCACAGCCAGCGCCTTTCCGTCTCCGTCCCACCGGTTCTCTGCTCCTGCCGGACGGCGTGCATCGCCTGCCTGAGGGCGGCAGCGCCGACGACGTGACCACCAAGGACCCGGTCGGCGATACCGTCCAGAAGGATGTCCACCATCCGCGGCTGCCCCGTCGGCCGCGGCCCGGCGCGGGCCGCTTCGGCGATCTCGCGCAGCCCGGGTCCCCTGCCCAGGCGGCCGGCGAAGCTCGCCGTACCGACCGCCTCCAGCAGGGTTTCGCGGGCGAGGGCGGCGTCGAGGGGCGCGAGCCTTTGTGCGACGTCGAGCAGGAGCCGGGGCGCTGCGTCACCGCGCACCTCGGAGAACACCAGCCGGGCCCGCAGCCATTCGAGCCGGACATGCTGCAGGTCGTCGAGCGGGCCGGTCTCCGCGATGGCCAGCAGGGAACGAGCCTGGTCGGCCCCGCCGGCGTCGATGTGGGCCTGGGCAGCGTCCAGTGCGCGGCCGGCTCTGCGCCCGGCATCGGGCGTCAGCTCCGTCGCCCGCTGCAGGAACGAGGCCGCTGCCGCCATTCCTCCTCTGCCCTGGGCCCGCCCGGCTGAGCCCTCCAGATCAACGGCGACGCCCTCGTCCGGCCGGTCGGTGGCGTGAGCGCGGTGCCACGCCCGGCGATCAGGGTCAAGGCGGGGATCGGTGGCATCCGCCAGCGCGCGGTGCGCAGCCCGACGTCCGGGCACGGATGCCCCCCGGTAGACGGCCGAACGTACCAAGGGGTG
This sequence comes from Streptomyces sp. NPDC059224, assembly GCF_042754285.1. Classification (NCBI taxonomy): domain Bacteria; kingdom Bacillati; phylum Actinomycetota; class Actinomycetes; order Kitasatosporales; family Streptomycetaceae; genus Streptomyces; species Streptomyces sp. NPDC059224. Next base: position 95,229 of record NZ_JBHZAN010000004.1, on the reverse strand, counting down.
GCGGAACCGCACCCTGGTACCGAACTCGACCAGTCCCGCGGCCTCGGCCGGCCCCGCGGCACCGGCTGGTATTCCTTGCAGGACGGCCGCGCGCCACAACAGGTCCGCGTCTCCGGTCGGCTCGGCCGCGGCCGTCAGCAGAAGACGCCGGCTGTCCTCGGGAAGCAGACGGAACTGCTGGTGAAAGGCGTTTTCGAGGTGTCTTGCCAGGGGGCGTCTGCCGGGCAGCCAGAAGCCGCCCGCCAGCTCGGCGGGTGCCAGGGCGAGTGGCAGGTGCAGCAGGGCCATCGGGTTGCCGTGCGTCTCGGCGACGATCCGGTCCCGCACCAGCGGGTCGAGTGGCACCCGGACCACCGAGGCCAGCAGGACGCGTGCCTCGTTCTCGCTGAGGCCCCGCACCGTCAGCTCGGGCAGGCCGGCCAGGTCAGGACCGTCATCGGAGTCCCGCAGGGCGAAGATCAACGCCACCGATTCCGCGACCAGCCGTCTGGCCACGAATCCCAGGACCTGGAGGGACTCCTTGTCCAGCCACTGTGCGTCATCGACGAGGCAGGCCAGCGGCCCGTCCTCGGCGGCCCCGGCCAGCAGTCCGAGCACCGCCAGACCGACCAGGAACCGGTTCGGTGCCTCACCCGCCTGTAGTCCGAACGCTACGGACAGTGCGTCGCGCTGGGGGTCCGGAAGCTCCTGGAGATCGTCCAGCAGGGGTGCGCAGAGCTGGTGGAGGCTCGCGTAAGGCAGCTCCATCTCCCACTCGACGCCCGCGATGCCAAGAGTGCGGAACCCGGTGGCGAGGCCGGCCGCGTGGTCCAGCAGTGCGGTCTTGCCGATGCCGGCTTCGCCGCGCAGGACCACCACGGCGCTGTTGCCCGCACGAGCCGTGGCGAGTACCCGCTCCAGCGCCGCCAGCTCCTGGTCCCGGCCCCGCAGTGCGCCCCCGGACTCCATGGACTGAGCACCCATAGGTCGATCTTCCTGGAAGCGACGATCACCGGCTTCGATACGCCGCGAAGTGCTGTTTCGACCGTATTCCCTTTTGCGCGCTTTCAGTAGTCGGACGAGGGGCATCTCGCCTCGGGGCCGGCCCCCGGGGGCCGGCCCCGAGAAAACCCCGGGGGTTTCCCCGGGGCGACGCGCGCGGAGCTGGACGACTGTGGACGAGCCGGCGACAGAGGGTCGCCGACGTTCCGAGGAGTCCCCGTACATGTCCGACACATCTGTACCGACGGCCGTCCGCCCGTTCACGTTCGAATTTCCGGAGGCGGATCTCCAGGACCTGCGTTCGCGTATCGAGGCGACGCGCTTCCCCGAGCAGGAGACCGTCGACGACCGGTCCCAGGGCACCCAGCTCGCCACGGTCAAGGAGCTGGCGCGCTACTGGGCGACGGAGTACGACTGGCGCAAGGTCGAGGCGAGGCTGAACTCCTACCCCCAGTTCATCACCGAGATCGACGGGCTGGACATCCACTTCCTGCACATCCGCTCGAAGCATGAGAATGCGCTGCCGGTGATCGTCACGCACGGCTGGCCGGGTTCGGTCGTCGAGCAGCTGAAGATCATCGAGCCGCTCACGAACCCGACGGCCCACGGTGGTGCCGCCTCGGACGCCTTCCACGTGGTGATCCCGTCGATGCCCGGCTACGGCTTCTCCGGCAAGCCGAGCGCCCCCGGCTGGAGCCCCGAGCGGATCGCCCGCGCCTGGGGCGTGCTGATGAAGCGCCTGGGCTACACCAGATACGTGGCGCAGGGCGGCGACTGGGGCGCGGTCGTCACCGATCTCATGGGTGTACAGGAGCCCGAGGGCCTGGTCGGCATCCACACCAACATGCCCAAGGTGATTCCGCCCGCCGTCGAGCAGGCCATCATCGCCGGCATCCCTCTGCCGTCGGACGTCACCCTCGCCGACGACGAGCAGAAGCGGGCCGTCGAGCAGTTGGACTTCGTCTACCGGCACGTCTACTACGCCTACATGATGGGCTCGCGCCCGCAGTCCCTCACGGCGCTCGCGGACTCCCCCGTAGGCCTGGCCGCCTTCCTGCTCGACCACGACAAAGCCAGCCTGGAGCTGATCACCCGGTCCTTCGACGGAGTGAGTGAGGGCCTGACGCGGGACGACGTCCTGGACAACATCACGCTCTTCTGGCTGACGAACACGGCGATCTCCGCGGCCCGCCTCTACGCGGAGAACACGACTCCGTTCTTCGGTGCGCAGGGCGTCAAACTCCCGGTGGCCGTAAGCGTCTTCCCCGACGAGCTCTACCAGGCTCCCAAGAGCTGGTCGGAGCAGGCGTACCCGAACCTCGTCCACTACAACAAGCTGCCCAGGGGCGGTCACTTCGCCGCCTGGGAGCAGCCGGAGCTCTTCGTCGGGGAAGTCCGCGCGGGCTTCCGCTCACTTCGGTAGGGAGCGTGCCCGGCCGCCTGTTCAGGCGGCAGGCGAAGGGGCGGCCATGGGTAGTCGGCCCCGGGTCACCCGGCCGCCCCGCTCGCCGGCGGAGCGCGCCACGGGCCGGCGCCGGCGAGGTCCGAGCGGACCAGGGCCGGCGAAGACGTCCGCCACTGGCCGGGTCACCTGATCGGTGTCTCCATCTCGGAGCGGATCCGGAGGGTGGTTCCGGCGGCGGTTTTCAGGTCGAGGTTCACCGAGCCGGAGAGGGTCGTGTCGGCCACGCTCGCCCAGGAGTTGCCGTCCGCCCAGGCGCAGACGGGGTAGGTGAGTGTCCCGCCGTCCGCCCGTCTTCGGGTCACGATGTCGCAGCTGATGTGGATGCGGGAGCCGGCCGGGGTGTCGTCCTGCGGCGGCACGACCACGGTCACCTTGGTGTCCTTGGAGCCGTTGTCCGCCAGTACGTGGGAGCGCGTCCTGTCGGTGTTCTTGAACCGGCCGTACACGCCGGTCACGACGAGAACGCCCCGCTCGCCGCTTTCCGGCTTGTAGGTGGCGACGACGCCGTGGACGTCCTCGGCGTCCCAGCTGTGCCGCCAGCCGTTCTGCAGCGTCCGGCCCAGAGTTGAGGAGTCGTCCCTGGTCCGGGTGAAGCGGCCGTGGAGGAGTGCCGGGGGCACGGTCAGGGAGGACGCGGCCCGCGGAAAGCTGTCCTCGACCCTCTCGCCCACCAGCACCAGCGTCGCCGGGAGCGCGACGATCAGGAGGAACCCCCCGCCGACGAGTGCGGCCATGAGTCCGGCGCTAGGACGTTGCCGCTCCGGTGGACGGCGAAGCGGACGGGGGGCCGGCCCTCGGCGAGCTGTGGCTCGCCTGAATGTGATCACGCGACCGCCCATGGGGGACGTGGACGGTGGTGGGGGTGAGCGGCACTGTCCGCGTGGGGGTCGAAGCGCGTCGGGGCGCGGGCGAGGGGCGCCGAGCAAGCCGGGGCTCCTGCACGGGTGTTCTGTGTCGAGAACAGAGATGATCACGGCGGACGGGCATCCTGCACCCCGTCCCGTGCCCGAATGCGTCGTGGTGATCGGCCGGGTGTGGTTCGCTGCTGGGATGACCCAGGACTTGGAGACCGTCGCATTCGAATCCGCCGAGGCATTCCAGGCGTGGCTCGGCGAGAACCACGCCGTCTCGTCCGGTATCTGGCTCAGGCTCCGCAAGAAGAGCCCCGGAGTCGTCGCGCTGGACTACGCCCAGGCGCTCGACGTGGCACTCTGCTACGGCTGGATCGACGGCCAGAAGGCCAAGTTCGACGACGAGTGGTGGCTCCAGAGGTTCACCCCGCGCAAGGCGCGCAGCAAGTGGTCCAAGGTCAACCGGGACAAGGTGGCGGCCCTGATCGAGCAGGGCCGGATGCATCCGGCGGGGCAGGCCGAGGTCGACCGCGCCAAGGCAGACGGCCGCTGGGAGGCGGCCTACGACAGTGCGAAGACCGCCACGGTGCCGGACGACCTCACGGCGGCCCTGACCGCAGACCCGGCCGCGGCGGAGTTCTTCGAGACACTGGACCGGCAGAACCGCTACGCGATCCTGTACCGGGTCCAGGACGCCAAGAAGCCCGAGACCCGCGCACGCCGGATAGAGAAGTTCGTGGCGATGCTGGCGAAGGGCGAGAAGCTGCACCCGTAGGCACGGAGAGGGATCGCGGTCGTGCGGTGCCTTGAGGTGCCGATGCGCCCGCGCTCCGGCGGGCGCCACCAGGTGCGCTCGGCGAGCGTGACGAAGCCGGAGGTCTGGAGCGGACGCACCGCTCACGATCGAAGACCTCGATTGCCTGACGAGCGTGGTGGGCGGCGTCTGTGTCTTTCGGGGCCACGTTGCCGGGGCCCGCGACCGCGGCGACGCGCGCGGACCCCTCCGTCACGGGCCCGTCGTCCGGCCGTGTCAGTGGCCTGCGCGGTCCTCGCAAGGGTCTGGGCGAGTTGCCGTTCCGCAACCCCGGGATCTGTGCCGGAACTCCGAAGTAGCCGACACAGACGCTGTGATGGGCCTGTGATGTACGTGAGGGCAACGAAAGACGTCTGCCGGATGTCGGACAGGTGGGTGCTCGGTGAAGAGCAGCTCCCGCGGGCTGTACCGGATGTGACAAGGAGGCGTTGATGAGACGTCCCGTCCGCAGATTCATCTTCCGTTCGATGCCAGGGCTTGTGGCGGCCGTCGTCATGGCCACCGGCTCCGGTGCCGCCGTCCCCGCGCTGGCCGCCGGCGGCGACCCGCCTCCGATTCCGGTGAGGATCACCGGAGAGTCCCGGGTGGATCTGTCGTTGCAGGGTGACAACGGTGATCCGGCCGAGCCGCAGATCATGCTGCGGCTCGCGGCCCCCGGCAGCGATGAACCCGGCGAGGACGGTGAGGTGCCCGTCGTCCACCAGGGCGATTTCAAGATCATGATCAATGTGGGGGGACTGGCCCAGGTCGCGGAGGCCAAGCTTCCCTGCGACCCGAGCCCGGCGGGCGCCACCTGTGCCGGCGATCAGATCCGCGCGGGGGAGAAGGCCAATGTGCTGGGCGGTATCCGCCTCGACATCGGCCCGAACGGATCACCGCGGCGACTGGGTGAGATCACGGTCACGGGTGAGGGCGAGGGCGTCGAGTTCGCGCCACTGCGCATCGAGGTGGTGGTGAGCGACTCGAGGATCATCAGCCGCCAGCTGTCTCCGCCCGAGGTCGGCGTGGGACACACATGGAATGCGCCGCTGGGTCTGCGCAACGCCGGCCGTGCGCCGGCCGACGGTGTCGTGCTGCGCTTCCGCGGCACACGCGGGCTGAGCTTCGTCGAACGGCACGGCAACTGCGCCTACCGGCACACCACCGACGGGCCGCTGCAGGATCAGGGCACCGACGCGATCTGCGCCTTCCCGGACGTCGTCGAGGCGGGCACGGCATACGCGGTGGCCGAGCCGTTGAGGGTGAAGACCCTTCCCTTCGCCTTGAACGACCGCTTCACCTACGGCTTCGCCCCGGCCGACGCCGAAAAGGCGAAGGCCCTGCTGGCGGCCGACGGCTACACACCGGGCACCGGCGCACCCCTGACGCTGGAGAAACTCGCCGGTACTCCGGGCACCTACTCGGGCCAGGCTTCGACCTGGCTGCCCTTCGACAACTCCTACGACATCCTGATCACCGGCGACACCGCGCGCGGGGCCGTCGGCGAGACGGTCACCGTGGACGTCGGCTTCCGCAACCTCGGCCCTGCCTGGGTACGGGGGCTCGAACCGCCGGACGACGATCCGATGCTCACCTACGTCACGATCCCGCCGGGTGCCACGGCGACGAAGATCCCCGAGGACTGCTGGGCCGACTCCCACACCGAGGGCCTCTACGGGTGCTGGGCGTACACGCCGGTGCTGGAGGACGCGAATCTGACCTTCCCGTTCGAGTTGCGCATCGACAAGGTCGTGAACAACGCCAAGGGCAAGATCCAGATGCAGTCCTTCGACTACCCGGACGAGCCCAACCAGGACAACAACTGGGCATGGATCGTCCTGAACCCCACCGATGAGGGCGGGAGCACGCAGGGGTCCTCGGGTGGTTCTTCCGCCGGCCCGAGCCCGAGTGCCTCCTCCGGCGCCCATACGGCCGGCTCCACCGGCACGGCGGGCGGCGGCGCGGGCCCGTCGTCCACCGGCGGCTCCTCCGGCGGCGGACTCGCCTCCACCGGCGGGGGCGGCGCACTGCTTGCCGCGGGCGGAGCGGTACTGGCCCTGGGGCTGGGGGCGGTGATCGTCGTGATCGTCCGCCGACGGTCCGCGGAGTGACGGCTCAGCGATCCGCCCGTCGAGGTGCGGCCGGGAGCGTACCAGGCCGCACCGTCACCGGATCATGAGAGAAGCGGGTCGCCTCCTCGAGGCAGGGGATCGCCACCGCCTCGCCCTTCCTGGCCGGCGGCTCGGCGAGGTCCTCGCGGGCAGCGGCCAGTGGCGGGCGGGACTGGCGCCGTTCGGCGGGGCGGTCGCGTTGTCACGTACGGGTGCCCTGCGCGCCCGGTCGCTGCTTCTGGGCGTCCACAACGGCCCGTTCCAGCACGGCGGTGCGCGTGGTGACCGTGCCGGGTGCGATGCCGTTGGTGTCATTGATCTGGACAGCGCGGCTGCCGAGATAGGTGTAGGTCGTGGGGTCGAAGACCCATTCGGTGCGGTCTCCGCTGTCCTGGTCGACGTGGGCGAGGGCGATGCCCTCGCGTCCCGCGGCGTCCTGGGCATGCTCCAGCACCACAACTCCGGGGATCTTGGCCGCGGCACGGTAGAGCGCCGCGGTGAGATTCGCCGGTGCGAGCTGCTCTTCGAGGAGGTCTCCGACGGTGGTGAATGCCTGCTGGTCCGGGGAGTTCCCCTGGCCCTTGGTCTCCTTGTAGATCTTCGTCAGCAGGGCGTCCGGGTCGGTGGGCAGGGTCTTGAGGTAGTCGTAGGAGGGGGCGTTCAGGCCCCTGGTGACGTCGCTGTCGAGGGTGACTCCGCCCTTGGGCTTGTAGCCGGGTTCGTCCAGCCAGCCGTGCCGGCCGTCGGGGGAATTCCAGACCTCGCGGATGTGCAGGGGCTCGACCTGTGCCTTGGACGCCTCCGTGTCGGTGTGGGAGACGGAGAGGTAGGAGACCTGGCTCTTGATGTAGATGTACTGGCCCGGGCCGGGTTCGGGCGTCGCGCGGTCCGCCGCCGCGGCGGCGATGCGCTCGACGGTGGAGGCGAGCCGAGCGGTGCTGCCGGGCTCGATGCGGACCACCGGGGCGTCTACCGGGGGCGGGGTGGCCGCGGCCGGGTCGCTGCCCCCGGAACCGGTCAGCGCGGTGAAGACGAGTGCGCCGGCCAGGGCGGCCGCGGTGACCGGGACACCGATCAGCAGGACACGGCGTGCCGGGCGATGAGGCGGCGCAGAGGCAGCCGGTGCCGGGACGGGCGCGGTGGACTGGATCTCGTTCATCAAGTGGTCCTCGAGTAGCAGGTGCCGGTCGGGCGACAGGTGCGGGTCTGCGGGTGCCGGCAGCAAACGGGCCAGCTCCGCGAGGTCCAGCGGCTTCCCGAGCCGTGACTTCTTGCGGATCATGTGGACCTCTCCTTGTCCGACTCGCCTGACCGGGCCGCTGAGGTGCGGCCGTCCTGTACTTGTCCGTCGTACGGGGGCGGTTCCCTGCGTTTTCTCAGTTCTTCGTCCGCCAGCTTTCTCAGCCGTGTGCGGGCGCGGGACAGACGCGAGCGCACGGTGCCGACCGGGACGCCGAGCGCTGCCGCCGCTTCCGTGTAGCCGAGCCCGGACCACACGCAGAGCGTGAAGACCTCGCGCTCGCTGCGGTTCAGCTTCTTCAGCGCCCGTTGGGCGGCGGCGAGTTCGTCTGCATCGGCTATGCGGCCGACCAGTTCGTCGGCGAAGTCCGGGACCGTTTTCCTGGCCGGCATGCGCTGCAGGGCCCGCTGGTGGCGGCGCGCGGCGCGGGTGGTGTTGCGCAGGACGTTCACGGCGATGCCCATCAGCCAGGGGCGCGGGCCGTCGCCCTCGTCCCGCAGCCTGGTGCGCAGCCGCCACGCCTCCAAGAAGGTCAGCGAGACGATCTCCTCGGCGACGGACCAGTCTCCGGTCACGCGCACCGCGTGCCGGTGGACCAGTCGAGCGTGGTCACGGAAGAGCTCGCGGAACGCCTCGGAGTCGCCTGCCCGTATCCGGGTGTGCAATGAGTAGTCCACGTACGGTCTTGTCCGAGCAGCAGAGGGGGTTCCCGTGGCGTGCGTCACAGGTCAGGAGACGTAGGGCCGCGCAACGAGGAGCCGACCGGTGCCGCGTTCCTGCGGGCAGCAGCCTCCCCGCCCCGGGACTGCTTCGTCCAGGACGTCTTGATCAAGTGCACCGTGATGTCCCCGCACCTACCCCTCGCCGAGAGCTTACGGTCAGCATTCACTTGACGTCACTCAGGTTCCGACGCACCTGCCCCTCGGCGGGCGGCCTGCTGGGACCGGGACGGTGACCGGAGGGCGAGGGGGCTGTCCACGTGCTGCCGGAGCGGTACGCGGATCGTTTCCGTCCGGCGTGATCATGCTGTCCGGCGGCGGATTGCGGGAGAGGGTATGGCGGGCTTGACGTCGACAGTGTGTCTGTCGGCGGCGGCGATGTCAGCGCCGGCGTGCAACAGGTTGGTGGCGGGGGATGCGGGCGGACCGGGCGAGGTTGCCCGTGTCGTCGGTCAACGGCGCGCCCGACAGCACAGGTGGAGCACCCGGTTGAACTGAGTCACCGTGTCCGGATCCTCCAGCACGGTGCTGCGCGCGGACCGAACCGGAGGATCGCTTGCCCGACCCGGACCCGGACCCGGACCCGACGGGCACGACGTCCACGCGCACCTCGTCGATCAGGCCCGCGGCAAGCGCCGCCAACCGACGACACCGGGGCGGCCTCGACCATGCGGTCACCCGCAAGTTCCCGCGCCCTTGCCACGGCCGCCTCGACGCCGTCGACGAAGGGAAACGGCGCCTCGGGGTCCCAGCTCTGGGGCATCGGCCGGTGCGACAGGACGATCACGTGGACCACCTTGCCCACGTCCTCCGGTGTCGCGGAGCGAGGCCTTGCGCCCCCTCACTTAGGAGTATATGCTCCTAAGTCCAGGGTGGGTCTCGTAGAGGCCGTTCCCTGCTCTTCCCGCGAGAGCCGGAGGAGCGCCGCCGGGACCATCGACGGGCCCGTCGCGGCACGCAGAGGCTTCTACCTGGGCCGATGTGACCCGAGGGTGACCCGTACGAGGTCACGAGTGCGTAGAGGAAAGACATCCGCCGTCAGCGCACGGCTCCCGCCGCGCCGCTCGTTCTCCGCTCGTCGAGCGCCGAGCTGCGCCCGGACCTTCCCCTCCGTTTCCCGCACTGCGCGCGGAGAACGGCCAGTGAAAGTGAGCAAATGAAATGAACATGAAACTAGAGCTTTTCGTCCTGCCGGTCTCGGACGTGGACCGCTCAAGGGCCTTCTATGAGAAGGCCGGATTCCGGCTCGACCTCGCCACGAACGTCACCGACGGCTACAGCGTGGCCCACCTCACGCCGCCTGGGTCCGAGTCGTCGATCATCTTCGGAAAGGGTCTCACCACGGCCCCGCCCGGTTCGGCCCAGGGACTGTACCTCGTTGTCGAGGACATAAATGAAGCCCGCGCGGACCTGGCCGGCCGGGGAATAGAGGTGAGCGAGGTGTTCCACGACGGCAAGGGCATCTTCTTCCACGGACACGACGCCGGAGATGTCGTCCACACCGGTCCGGGCCAGGAGCGGATCACCGGACCGCACCCCGAGCGGGCCAGCTACGGCTCCTACGCCACTTTCCGTGACCCGGACGGGAACGGCTGGGTGCTTCAGGAGATTACCCAGAGGTTCCCCGGCCGCTGACCCGGCCCCGCTCCCCACACCTGGAAGGACGGCACCTCACATCCGGCCGGACGAGCCCTGTGGAGCGGTTGGCACGGTGGTGGGCGGAGCTCGAGGGATCACGATCCCGACTCGGCGGCCACCGCATGAACGGCGGCAGCCACCGCTGATCGCCGGCCTCGGCCCGGTGCCGGTGACTCGGGGGCCTTCCGCGGTCACCCGCATCCTTCCGATCGGCGGTACACGGGATCGGGCGTATGCCCGGAGCGCCGGCGTGTCTGTCTGGCGGTTCGTCGTGGAGCCCGGCACCGCACGGGGTGCCGGGCCCCACCGCGGGCGGGGGTTCGCGCGGACCGGTCTCGCCTGCCTGCCTGCACGCCAACGCCGTTGGGCGTCGTCAGGTCACGCACCCGGACTGCGGTCACTGTGCGGACCGGTGGGTGCGGTGTGCCGCGCCGACGACTTGATGACGTTGCCGGGATGGTGGCGGCGGTTCAGCGCACGTAGAGCTTGTGAGGGTTCGGGTAGCTAGCCTGGACGTTGCGCAGGGCGCGGATGTCGGAGGGCTTGAGCTTGATGCAGCCGTTCGACTTGTAGTCGCCGGCCCCGTCCCACCGGTACGGCTCGGAGGAGCCGGCGTGTCCGTTGGGGAGCATCTCGCTGTGGACGAACAGGTCCGTGCGCCAGTGGCCGCTGTGGCACTTGTGGTCTCCGAGGTACCAGGAGATGCCGTTGACGCCGTGGGGTCCCCCGTTGTGATGCGTGTAGAAGGCCTTGACGGTGTAGGTGCCGTTCGGCAGCCATCCCGCGTTGCTCGCGCAGGTGTTCTTGCTGCCGTTGCCCGAGCCGGCCCGCCAGCTGCCCACGGTGTGGATGTGGGGGTGGTCCGAGTTCGAGCCCTGGACGTACACGAAGTACAGGCGCGAGTTCTGCGGGTTGGATCCCTTCTTGAACTCCAGGTAGCTGTAGTTCCCGCCGGCGGCCTGGTCCGCAGTGCCCGCGGTCTGTCGGGTCGTGGGACGCATCGGCGGCTGCGCCTGCGCGGAGGGCATTGTCATGAGGCTCCCGCCCAGTGCGGCTGCTGCTGCGCCGATCAGAAGGCGGCTTGTGCGTGTGGTCATGGAATCTCCGTACTTGGATGTTGGGCGGACCCGAACGCGGTCGATGGATGCCGTTGGGGTCGTGCTCTGATCGTGTCCGGAGGGACGGGACGGGAACAGGGCATGGTGGCTTGACGGGCAATCACGGGACGACAGGCCGGTGACCTGCTGTTCCGTTGTCCTCGGCGGAGCATTCCTGGGACGCGGGCCGCCGGCGAACGACCGAAAACGGCTGACGAAGGCGCGTGCTGGAGCGGTGACCGTGCGCCATGGTTGGAAGGAGAGCCATCGCTTTGACGGGGGGACAGACGTGGGACAGTGGAGGCCGTTAGCCGAAGATCTTGAACCATCGCTGCGCAGCTTGGTTGTTCGTCTGCGGGAGCTCAAGGATCAGATGGGCGTCAGTACCACGACGCTGGCCGCCAAGACCGCGTACAGCAGGTCGTCCTGGGAGCGGTATCTGAACGGCAGGACTCTGCCGCCGCGCCAGGCGGTCGAAGCCATGAGCCGGGCGTCGGGCTGCGACGCGGTGCACCTGTTCGCCTTGTGGGAGTTGGCCGAGCACGCACGCTCGGGTGGACCCCGCCATCCTGCGGACGACGCTGAACAGCAGGATGACCGGCGGGCTCCACGCCGCCGACGGGTGGCGATGTTCACGGTCGGCGTCGCCGTGGCGCTGGCCGTGGTGGGCGCGGCGATCTGGGGGACGCTGGGCATCCACCCGCCCTCCCGGCAGTCTGACAGGAACGACCGGGTGAGTGCCGCCGTCAAGCCCTCCGGCCTGGCTTGTCACTACACCCGGAGAAACGGGCGCCTGCTCGCGGGCCACAGCGACTCCGAGCCGCTTGTCTTGCTGAACTCTGGGGGTGAGCCCGTGGTCGAGGTGCAATGCCTCCTGAAGTACCACAAGCATTCTCCGGGCCGGATCGACGGCCTCTTCGGCGTGCACACGGAAACCGCAGTCAAGGACTTCCAGCGTGCCGACGGTGCCGCCGTCGACGGGAAAGTAGGGCCGCAGACCTGGGCCCTGCTGCGGACGTGAGCGGTTCCGCGTGGCGGCCGCTCCCGTCGTCCCTCAGCCCGCAGGCCGCCTACCTGGTGGGAGTCCTGCGCGAGCTGAAAGATCGCTCGGGACTGAGTCTGACCGATCTGGCAGCCCGAACGCCTTTCAGCAGATCCTCCTGGGGCCGATATCTGGGTGGTGCCACGCTGCCTCCGCGGGAAGCGGTTGACATGCTGGGGCAGTTCGCCGGAGAACCGCTCGGCAGACTGGTGGCGTTGTGGGAACAGGCCGAGGCGAGCGCACGGGACGCCGGATCGACCAACTGCGCAGTGCCATCGAAGGAGAGCGTCGGGCAGGCCACGGAGACCTGCTCTTCCGGTGCTTCTGTTGCCCGGCCGGCCACTACCGGCTGGATCCGTCTGACGGTGATCGTGACGGTGATGGTGATCGCCGCTGCCTGGACCGGCGTTGTCGTCTTTCGGGTGCTGGACGCCACGCCGCGTGCGGGGACGGGCCCGAGCAGACAGGTCCCCCTGACCGTCGGGTGCCGGGGTGTCCGCTGCGAAGGCCTGGAGGCGTCCGCCATGGCATGCGACGTCGACGCGGCGTCGTACGCCGACAAGCAAATCGGCCTGAGCCATGTCGAACTGAGAACGAGCCGCAACTGCGCGAGCGCATGGGGCAGGGTCTCCTACTCCTCCGTTGGCGACAGGGTGACAGTGGAGGACCGTGCAGGCCGTGCGGAGACAGCGACCGTCATCAACCGCGGGTCGACTGATCGCTACGTGGCAACGCACATGCTGGCGATGTCGTCCGGCCCTCTGCGTGCCTGCTGGGAACCTGTCGAGGGCGGCCGACAATGCACTCCGTGGGCCCGGCCGTGACCGACGGATGCCTGCCGACAGGGATACACGGATCCTGCGACTGACGGCGCCGACTGCGCCGACGGCTCCCCGGTCGCAGGGCTCGGCTCTGTCGGCACGTTCGTCGGTCCGGCCGTCATCGGAGATGGACCCACCCCACCACGTTGGACCACGCCTTCGCCGTCCTCACCGGATTCCTCGCCGACCACACGGGCGCCATGGCGCGGGCCGCCCGGCTGGACGGATACGGCCTCGCGTTCCTCGCCGGCGCCGCCACCGGCCTCCGCGTCGCAAGCCGACGCACCGGCAGCGCGACCTCGCCTTCCGTGACATCACCTGCGGAATGGTCACCGCCGCCTGCTTCCACACCCCGATCACCGTCTCCCGTGAGCACGTCCTGCGCTGCGCCGCCCAGGCCGTAGCAGCGGCCGGCCACCGGAACCGGAGAGGCCGGCGGCCGAAGTGGTCGACCTGAAGGCCGTCCTGCAGAAGTCCGTCCGCCGGGGTGTTCGAGCTGTTGTGCCGCCGATTCCCCCGCTTTTGGCGGTTCACCCTCTGCCGGGTGGTTGGCGTGGTCGGTGGTCCGGGACGGCGGCCGGTGTCCGGCAGAGGGCGATTCCGTTCAGGCGGTGAACATGGTGAGCAGGGTGGCGATCCTGCCGTCGCGGACGGTGATGATGTCGATGCCGCGTACGGCGGGTTCGTTTTCGGGGCCGAACGCCCAGGCGAGGGCGCCGCCGTGCGGTCCGGCGTAGCGGCGGCCGTCCTCCGCGAAGCCGAAGTCCGAGGGGACCTTGTCGAGCAGGGCGCGGGCCTTGGCCTCGAGCGCGTCCCAGCCCGTGCTGACGCCTTCCGGGTCGGTGAACACGACGTCTTCGGTGTAGGTCCGTTCGATGGCGGCGCGGCGGGAGTGGGGGTCGCGGTTGCCGAAGACCTCGTGCAGGTTGGCGGCGAGCAGGTCGCTCACGGTGTTCATGGCGTTCTCCTTGAGGGGTGGTGCCGGGTCGGTGGTGGACGGAGGCCGGGCTGCTGGGCCGGCGGCCCCGGTCAGATCTGGCTGGCGCCGCCGTCCACGTAGATCTCGGCGCCGGTCATGTAGCTGCTGGCGTCGGACGCGAGGAACAGTACGGTTTCGGCGATCTCCTCGGGGCGTCCGAGCCGGTTCATCGGCACCCCTTCGGCGAGGCCCTTGAGGAGTTGCTCGGCGGATTCGGGATCGCCGGCCAGACCGGTGAGGCCCGGGGTGTGGATCGGGCCGGGGGCGATGCTGTTGACTCGGATGCCCCGGGTGACGAGTTCGGCGGCCCAGCTGCGGGTGAGTGAGCGCAGGGCGGCCTTGCTGGCGGCGTAGACGCCGAACGAGGCGGCCCCCTTGGTGTCGATGTTGGAACTGGTCAGGATGACCGAGGACCCTGCCCTGAGGAGCGGCAGCGCCTTCTGCACGGTGAACAGGGTGCCGCCGACATTGGTGTTGAACGTCTCGGCGTAGTGGTCCCAGGTGACGTCGGGCAGCGCCGCGAACGCTCCGCCGCCGGCGTTGGCGAACAGGATGTCCAGGCCGCCGCGCTCCGCGACGACGGCGAACAGGCGGTCGAGGTCTTCGAGGTCTGCGACGTCGGCACGGACTGCCGTGGCTCGGTCGCCGATCGAGGCCACCGCCCCGTCCAGGGCCTCCTGACGGCGCCCGGTGAGGAACACGTGCGCGCCTGCCGCGGCGAGCCGCCGGGCGGCTGCCAGGCCGATGCCCGAGGTGGCCCCGGTGACGAGGGCGGTCCTGCCGTCGAGCTGTTCCATGGTCGCTTCTCCTTGTGCGGGGTTGCTTGTCACTGGATCGGGTGAACGGTCCGGCCGGGGCGGTCACCGAACTGCTCGCACGGCGACCACTCCATTTCCGTACCGTTCGATACCGAATAACCGGGACGGCCCGCGACCTATTCCGTACCGGCCGGTTAAGATTCACGGGACGGCTACGGACCGACTGCGGACGGGGTTGCGATGGCTGAGCGGGGCAGGCCCCGGGGCTTCGACGCCGACGCGGCGCTGGACCGCGCGGTGGAGGTGTTCTGGCGCAAGGGATACGAGGGTGCGTCGCTGAGCGACCTCACCGAGGCCATGGGCATCAACCGGACCAGCATGTACGCGGCCTACGGCAACAAGGAGGAGCTGTTCCGCCGCGCGGTGGCCCGCTACGCCGAGGCGGACATGGCCTATGCCCGCGACGCGCTCACCCGGCCCACCGCGTACGCCGTCATCGAGGCCTTTCTGCGGGCCAACGCGGACGCGCTCACCCGCGCCGACCGCCCGCCCGGATGCCTGTCCGTGCAGGGCGGCCTCGCCGAAGGCGGTGACAACGGCCATATCGCCGCGTTCCTCGCCGAGAGCCGTCTCGCGGGCGAGCGGGCGCTGGCCGACCGGCTCACCCGCGCCGTCACGGAAGGCGACCTGCCCGCGGGCACCGATCCGCTCGCGCTGGCCCGCTACGTCATGGTCGTCAGCGAGGGCAACGCCGTCCATGCGACCGCGGGCGCGGGGCGTGCGGCACTCCACGCCACCGTCGACATCGCGCTGCGCGCCGTCCCCGGCCACGGCGGCGTAGAGGCTGGGCCCGTGTGACGGGTATCGCCTAGCGGTGCGTCGCACCATCGCGGGAGTGGTCGCCGACGGCCGGCGAACGTCCGCCGGGCCGCGCTGTTCCGGTCCCCGTACGGGTTGATGTCCGCCGCCGGACCCTGCCGGCGTTCACCGGGCTCGCGTGGATCGCTCCGTAGCGAGGACCCGGTTTCGCTGCCCGGCGTGGCCGTCAGCGCCCTGGCCCCGGCGGTGGGGCGGGCATTGCTGGGCGTGGCCGCCGTACGACAGGTCCGCCAGGTCGTGTGGGCACGGCGGGAGTGCCGACGGATGCCCGGAGACACGGAACCGGCCGTGGTCGACGTCGAGGCCCCGCAGGCGTTCGCACTTCCCGGCGCCCCGGGACGGATCGTGGTGTCCCGGGGATGCCGCGCTGCCTCGGCGACCGGGAACGGGAGGCACTGCTGGCGCACGAACGGGCCCGTCTCCGGTGCCGCCACCACCTCGTCCGGACCATGTGGCGCCTCACGGCCGCCGCCGACCCGCTGCTGCGGCCGCTCGCCGAGGCGGGCGCCTTCGTCGTGGGGCGCTGGGCCGACGAGGAGGTCGCCGCCCGCGTCGGCAGCCGCGCGGTCGTCGCCCGCGCCGTCGGACGGGCGGCACCCGCCACCGCCGGCGCGGCACGTCCAGCCGCCCTGGCCGCGGCCGGCGGAGCCGTGCCCGGGCGAGTACGGGCTCTGCCGGCTCCGCCTCCTTCGCGCCGCGCCCTGCCCTTCGTCGCGGGCGCCCTCCTGCCGGCCCTGTGCCGCGGAGGCCTCGCCAACGCCGCCTCCGACAGCGAGAGCCTGGTCGACGGCGCGGAACGGGCCCAGTGCGCCGGGGATGCCCGAGCGCCGTATGCGGCAGGGACGGGGCACTGCCGGCAGCGGACCGACGACGCCTGCTGCGACCGGCCTCGGAGCCGACGGACACGCAAGGCACCGCAGGCAGCCGCGTAGTACCGCGGTACTACGCGGCGGGCGCGGTTGAGGCTCGTGGTACCACGGGATCGGCTGACAAGGCTCCTAACGTGGCAGGTGAGGCGTCGGAGGCGACGGACGCCCGGGCCCCACAAGGGAGAGCGCGGATGATCGAGGCACAGCAGCTGACCAAGAGGTACGGCGAGAAGACGGCCGTCGACGGGCTGGACTTCGCCGTGAAGCCGGGCACGGTGACCGGCTTTCTGGGGCCCAACGGCGCGGGGAAGTCCACGACCATGCGCATGATCGTCGGGCTCGACGCCCCCACCAGCGGCTCGGTGACGGTCAACGGGCAGCACTACGCCCGCCACCGGGCGCCGCTGCAGGAGGTGGGGGCGCTGCTGGAGGCGAAGTCGGTCCACCCGGGCCGCTCCGCCCACAACCACCTGCTGGCACTCGCGCTGACCCACGGCATACCCCGCCGCCGAGTCGACGAGGTGATCGAACTGGCCGGCCTCGGCAGCGTCGCGAAGAAGCGGGCCGGCGCCTTCTCCCTCGGCATGGGGCAGCGGCTCGGTATCGCGGCGGCACTGCTGGGCGATCCGCAGACAGTGATGCTGGACGAGCCTGTCAACGGGCTCGACCCGGAGGGCGTGCTCTGGATCCGCAACCTGCTGAAGGCGCTCGCCGACGAGGGCCGGACCGTCTTCGTGTCGTCGCACCTGATGAGCGAGATGGCCCTGGTCGCCGACCATCTGATCATCGTGGGGCGCGGGCAGCTGCTGGCCGACACCACCGTGGCGGAGCTCGTCCGGGAGGCGGGCGGCGACACCGTGCGGGTGGCGACCCAGGAGCCGGCCCGGCTGCGGGAGGTGCTGGCCGGTCCCGGCGTCGACATCACGGGCCGGGCCGGCTCCGAGGAGCTCCAGGTGACCGGGCTCGGTGCCCGGGAGATCGGTCTGAAGGCGGCCGAGCAGGGGATCGCGCTGTTCGAACTGACGGCGCGGACGGTGTCGTTGGAGGAGGCATTCATGAACCTGACCAGAGACGCCGTGGAATACCACGGCTCGACGGCCGGCATCGAGACCCGCGTGGCCGAGGGGAGTGCGGCATGAGCACCCTCACCGCGCCGGCCGAGGCGGCACCGGCCGCCCCGGCCCGCCCCGCCTACCGGGTCACCGGACGGCGCGTGCTCGCCTCGGAGTGGGCCAAACTGTGGTCGCTCCGCTCGACCTGGATCACCCTGGGTCTCGGCCTGCTCTTCCTCGTCGCCTTCGGCCTGATCGCCGCGAACCACTACAAGTCCGGTATCGGCTCCGGACGTCAGGACCGTGACTTCGCCACCGCGACGGCCGTGAGCCTGTCCCTCTTCGGCACCAACTTCGCCCAGCTCGCCCTCGGCGTGCTCGGGGTACTGGTCACGGCGGGTGAGTACTCCACCGGAATGATCCGCTCCACACTCACGGCCGTGCCGCGCCGGCTGCCCGTGCTGTGGTCCAAGGCGACGGTGTTCGGCCTGGTCGCGCTGGCGGTGGGTACGCTGGGCGTGTTCGTCGCCTTCCTCTTCGGCAGCCAGATCGTGTCGGGCACACCCGCGGCCATGGGCCTCTGGCACGCGGGCGTCGTCAGGAGCCTGCTGGGCGCCGGGCTCTACCTGGGCCTGGTCGGCGTCATCGGCACCGCCCTCGGCGCGCTGCTGCGGTCGGTGGCCGGCGGCATCTCGGTACTGGTCGCCGGCCTCATGCTGGTCCCGGGACTGATCTCCCTGCTGCCCAGCACCTGGCAGGACAACATCAGCCCCTACCTGCCGTCCAAAGCGGGGGAGTCGATGTTCGCCCTCACGCACGACTCCACGACGCTGTCGCCGGCCGCCGGGCTGCTGGTCTTCCTCGGCTGGACGGTGCTCGCGCTGGCGGGGGCGGCGTACCGGCTGGTGCGCCGCGACGTCTGACGGCCTGCACCATGGGCGGGTGACCACCTTGACGACGACCACCCCCGCCGAGGACATCGGCGCGATGGGACCGCTGGCCGCCCGGCTCGCCCGGGCCGGCCAGCGGCTGCGGCAGGCCGACCGCGCCCACCCGTGGGTGCTGGACACCGCAGTGGCGGCGCTGGTCTTCCTCATGTTCTGTCTGCCGGACCTGCTGCACCACGGCCGCTCCGTGGACACCGAAGGCGACGGCCCGCACCGGTTCCACTTCGCGTTCACCCAGCTCCCCCTGGCTGCCATGCTGGCCCTGCAGGCCGGTCTGGTGCTGCCGCTGCTGTGGCGCCGTCGCCGGCCCATGGCGGCCTTCGTCGCTGTCGCCGTGGTGTTCGTCCTGCAGTGGTCGCTGGGTGCCGCGCTGCGCGCGGACGTCGCCCTGTTCATCGCCCTGTACAGCCTCGCCCTGCACGGGCAGCTGCGCCGGCTGCCCTGGGCGTGCGCGGTCATGGCGGCGGGGATGGTGCTGGTCGCGGTGCGGGTCTCGCCGGCCGTGTCGGTCTGGGACGCCCTGTTCTTCCTGCTGAGCACGGCCACCGCGGCCGTGGCCGTCGGCCTGACGGTACGGGCACGGCGGGCGCAGCTCGCAGGACTGCGGGAGCGGGCGGCGCGGCTGGAGACCGAACGCGACCAGCGCATCCGACTCGCGACCGCCACGGAACGTGCCAGGGTGGCCCGTGAGATGCACGACATCGTCGGCCACAACCTGGCCGTCATCATCACCCTCGCCGACGCCGGTTCCTACGCCACGAACACGGCTCCCCAACGCGGCAGGGAGGCCCTCCGGCTCATCGGCGACACCGGCCGGACGGCCCTCGGTGAACTGCGCCGCGTCCTCGGCGTCCTGCGCGAGGCGTCCGACGGCACCCGGCAGGCCCCCGAACTCAGTCCCCAGCCGGGCCTCGCGGACGTCGAGACGCTGTGCGACGGCGTACGCACCGCCGGACTGGAGATCGTCTACCGGACCGTCGGCGAGGTGGACACCCTGGACCGGGGCATGCAGCTGACCGTGTACCGCATCGTCCAGGAGGCCCTGACGAACACGTTGAAGCACGCCGGCGCCGGCACCCGGGTGACCCTGTCGGTCGTCGCCGGGGACGGCCGGCTCGTCATCCGGATCAGGGACAACGGCCCGGCCGGACACCGGGGACCGGGGAACGAGGAAGGACACGGACTGGTGGGCATGCGCGAACGGGCGGCACTGTACGGAGGGACCGTGAGCGCCGGTCCCGCGGCCGACGGGGGATGGGCCGTGGAAGCCGTCCTCGACCTGACACCCCAGGGAGGCACCCGGTGACCACGGTGCTCATCGTCGACGACCAGCAGTTGCAGCGCTACGGCTTTCGGGTCCTGCTCGACTCCATCCCCGAGACGGAGGTGGTCGGCGAGGCCGCGAACGGTGCCGAGGCCGTCCGCAGGACCGCCGAACTCCGTCCCGACGTCGTCCTGATGGACGTACGCATGCCCGGTATGGACGGTATCGAGGCGACCCGCCTGATCGCCGAGACCGGCGGGCGTTCCCGTGTCCTCGTACTGACCACCTTCGACGTCGACGAGTACGTGCATGCCGCCCTACGGGCCGGAGCCAGCGGGTTCCTCCTCAAGGACGCGCGCCCCGAGGAACTCCTCGCCGGGATCCGCGCGGTCGCCGGGGGCGACGCGGTGATCGCGCCGGCCCTCACCCGGCGCATCCTGGACGAGTACGCCCGGCACGTGCCGGCGAGAAGGGGGGACCCGGGCGAGGACCCGCAGGTGGCCTCCCTCACCGAACGCGAGCGGGAGATCCTCGTCGCCATCGGCAAGGGCTGGACCAACGGTGAGATCGCCGCCCGCTTCGTGGTGACCGAGTCCACCGTGAAGACGCACGTCGGCCGTGTCCTGGCCAAGATCGGCGCCCGCGACCGAATCCAGGCGGTGATCTTCGCCTATGACCGGGGTCTCGCCCGTCCCGGTGGCGGCTGAACCGGACGCGAAGCCGTCCCGTCGTCTTCTCACCCGCCCCTCGACCTGCACGCCGTTGGGTGGGATGTCCTCCAGCGAGCTGTAGGAGGAGTCGATTGCGTGGCGTGCGACGACAGGAGGTGCGAGATGACCGGCGGCTTGAACGCCACGACGACTGGTGTCCTTCGCACCGGCCTTCCGCGGCGGGCCCTCAAACCTCGGTGCCCTCGCGGTGAACCCTGGCTCGGGGCGGTCGCGGCCGCCCTCACGCTCGCCCAGCTCGTCCTCGTACGGCCGGATCTCTTCCTCGGCCGGGACGAGACCGTCTACGTCAGCCAAGTCAGCGGTCACGTCCCCGCCGCCTGCTTCGGCGCCTCCCGCGCCCGTGGCATCTCGGTCCTCGCCGCCCCGATCGCATCCTGGTCGGGCGCGTCTGGCGAGGCCACCTCAGGCCCGGCGTCCTGGCCCGGGCCGGCGCGCGTTTCGCCGCGTTGCCGGTGACGCCGTTCTACGGCCCGCGCGTGCACGCACGGGACCGGGCGGCCCGTCGTCCAGACCGTGCCGGTCCTGCAGCTCACTCCCTCAGCCTGAGGCCGATGCCGCCGGAGGCAAGGACAGGTTCAGTTCCCTGTGCGCCGCGGCGCGGTGGTGGCGGCCCTGGGTGCCGGGAGGTCTACTCGGCACCGTCGGAGGCGCTGAGTGCGAGTTCGATCACGCCGTCGTTCTGGAACAGCGCCGAGGTCAGCAGGCCGGTGTCGGCGCTTCCCTCCAGTTCGAGCAGGACGTGGGCGGCTGGATCCGCCCGCCCGGGCAGCCGCTTGACCTTGACCTGGAGGATGCTGAACCCGCGCTGGGTGCACGTCTCCATCAGCCGGGGCAGCAGGGCGGTCCCGGTGCGATAGGTCATGTTCAGTTCCACGACCGATGGTGTCGGGCTGGGTACCACCTTGCTGAGGAGGAGGGGGTAGCCGCGGACGACGAGGAAGTGCAGAGCGGTGACGGCGAGGGCGAGGACAGGCAGGCCGCCGCCGCAGGCCATGCCGACCGCGCAGGTGAGCCAGACGGTGGCGGCCGTGGTCAGGCCGCGTACGGCGTCACGGCGTACGAAGATGATGCCGCCGCCTATGAAGCCGATCCCCGAGACGACCTGGGCCGCGACTCGTGACGGGTCGAAAGATACGTTGTCCAGACCCAGCACGTTGGAGAAACCGTGCTGGGAGACCTCCATCATCAACGCGCTGGCGATCCCGACCAGGGTGTGCGTACGCAGGCCCGCGCTCTTTTGCTGAGCCGCCCTCTCCCAGCCGATCAGACTCGACAGCACCAGGGCGAGACCCAACTCGGCCAGCTGCCGCAGACCCTGTCCGTTGTTCACATCCCATAGGGGAACCGCCAGTGTGGCCATACCCGCCTCCCGTCCGGTACTGCTTCTACCCCGCCCACAAGCCACTGCTCCTGCGACTCGTCCGACAGTCAGATGTCACGGACAGTAAGGTGACCGTAGCCCCGGCGTGCAAGGCCGCAGAGTGGGGAGCAGACGCGCGCAGGAGGGAGCACGGGAGGCGCACACCGCCGGACGTGCACCACGAGAACCGGGCTGGGCGGGCGACGGCCTGGTGGTTTCGGCGAAACCGGCGGGTTCAGCCCTCTGCCGGGCCACCGGCGCGCTGCTCGGACCCTCGCCACGCTACGAACCATCCCGGCGGGTACGGGAAGCAGCGCCCCGGCCTCTCAGCGGCGCCGGCCCCGAAGACGATGACATGTCGTCACGGTTGACCGAAGGTGCGCATGGCCAGTTCCGTGCGCAGCCGGGTCAGCCCGTCGATTTCGGCGTCGAGGGCAGCGGGCCCGCGCGCGATCACCCCGGAGCCGGGTCGGAGGTCTCCGCCGATCTGGCGGCCGTGCCCCCCGCGGCGCTCTAGCATCTTCTGTCACGGGCCGGCATGGGCGCCCTGGCAGCCGCCCGCCGATGCGGCGGGTGTGCACGGCGTGGTGGTCTCACGGGCATGTCCGCGCAGACACGTCGTCGCGGGCACGTCCGCTCGGGCACGGGTGGGCCGGCCCGCTGGGGCCGGCCCACCCTTCCACGCCCAGGTCATGCCGGCAGTGAGGCGATGGTGCGGGTCCGCACACTGCCGGCGTCATGTCGGGCTACCTGCGCTTCAGGGTGAAGTTGCTGGTGACCGTCGCTCCCTTCTGGATCTTGACCGTCGCCACGGTCGGCTGGTAGCCGTCCTTGGCGACGATCACGGTCAGCGGGTTGTTGCGGGTGTCGAGCCAGAGGGCGTACCTGCCGTCGGCGGTGGTGGTCAGGGTGTACGTCGAGGCCCAGCTGTCGATCTGCACGGTCGCTCCGGCCAGTGGCGCGGTGCCGCCGGACGCCGTGGCACCGAGGACGGTCCCGGTGATCTTGCCCCAGGTCTTGGGCGGGTTGACGTGCAGGCTGACCGGTACACGCGGCACGGAGTACGGCGTGTCGGTGCCCACGGTGAGCGCGGCGGTGAGGTCACCGGGCTGGGTCACCTCGGGAACCGAGGCGTCCAGGGAGACGGTGACGGTCGCCTTCGCACCGGGCTGCAGGGTGAGCTGCTGGGTGCTCTCGCTCAGCCAGGTGATGTCGCCCGATCCGGTCTGGTCGTAGCCGGGCAGGAGTTCGGCCTTCGACGTCGGCGTGCTGGGCGCGGTGCCACCACCGATCTTGTAGAAGCCGGGAGCGCCGCCGCCGCGGTACGTGGGAACGGCGGGGTTGGGCAGTGCGCTCCAGGTACCGGCCTTCGGGTCGAAGGCCTGGCTGCGGTTGGTGAGGGCGTTGTTGCCGACACCGCCGGCCAGCAGCAGCTGCCCGTTGGCCGCGGTGTAGGCCGAACCCCACTGCGCGGCGGGCATGTCCGCGAGCTGGGACCAGCTGTCGGCGTCCGGGTCGTAGACGTAGGTGTGGGTCACGTCGCTGTTGCCGGAACCCAGACCGCCCGCGCAGTAGAGCAGGTCGTCGACGGCGCCGCAGGCCTGCCACGAGATCGTCTCGGGGTAGGAGGCGATCGCGGACCACGAGTCGGACTTCGGGTCGTAGACACTGGCGTCCGTGGTGCCGCAGGAGTCGGCCCCACAACCGCCGATCATGTAGAGCTTGCCGTTCAGGACGGCGCTGCCGGAGCCCGCGTACGGGTTGGGCGCCGACGCCCCCGTGGTCCAGCTGTCCGAACTCGGGTCGTAGATCTCCAGTCTGGCGTCCGGGCTGCCGCTCGCGCCCCAGCCGCCGGCGGCGTAGAACTTGCCGTCGATGAAGCCGTGCGCGGGGGCCTCACGGGTGTCGGACGCGCTCGCCAGCTTGGTCCAGCTGCCGGCGACCGGATCCAGGACGTACATGTCCTTGCTGTCGGCCGTCCCCGTGAACCCGTAGGCCGAGTACACCTTGCCGTCGTTTGTGCCGACGGCGTTGTCCATGATGGCGCCCGGGAAGTCGGGGGCCGCCTGCCAGGGGCCGTCGGCCGGCACGGCAGCCGGCTTGGCCGGATCGCTCTTGGCGTGGGCCTTGCTGGACAGCGGGGTGAAGTCCCCCTTGACGGTCCGCAGCGCGGCGCCCTTGCCCTGCTGGGTGAAGGCACCGGCCTGTTCGCCCAGGTCGACCGTGGCGGGCGCACCGCCGGTGTTCTTCACCGTCAGGTTCTGCGTCTTGGACCCGCCCCAGGCGACGGTGGCGGCGACGGACGCGGGGGTGACGGTGATGTTCCCGGCCTTGAGGGTGAAGTCGGCCTCCACCGCGCTGTCGGCGCCGACCTTCACCGTCTTCGACAGGGAGGAGTACTTGGACTTGGCGGCGGTGAAGGCGTGGCTGCCGAAGGTGGTCGAGAAGAGGGAGTAGTAGCCGTCGGAGAGGTTCGGGTCGTCAGGGGTGGCGACCGAAGTGGCCTTCTCGGCGGGCTTGTCCTGGCTGGTGACGGTGGCGCCGACCACGCCCGTGTCGGTGTTCGCGTCGCTCACGGTGCCGACGACGAGGGCACCGGGGGTGGGTGTGACCGTGCGGTCGCCGATGAAGACGTCGTCCACGGACCACCACCACCCGAAGTGCGAGGTGAAGTGGAAGCGCAGCTGTACCGCCGGCTTGCCCGCGAAGTCGGTGAGCGGGACCGTGACGTGCTGGCCGGGGAAGATGGACGAGCCCGCGGACCAGACCTTGGTCCAGGTCTTTCCGCCGTCCTCGGTCGCCTCGACGTCGGCGGTCTGGTTGTTGAACTGCTGGTACTGGGTGTTGAAGGCCAGTTCCGGGTTGTCCTTGCCGGAGAAGTCGTAGACCGGGGTCACCAGGGAGGTGTCCTGGGTGGCCGCGCCGCCGAAGTGGTCGCTGTCGGCGATGGCGAACGACCCGTCACCGCCGGTGCCGTTGCCGCGGTTGGAGGGGTCGTCGAACTGCCAGCCGCCCTCCGTGCCGTCCGCGTTGACCACGCTCCAGCCGCTCGGCGGGGCGTCGGTGGCGTCGAAGGGTTCGGTGTCGCCCTTGTCCTGGACCTGGTACCCGGGTGTGCTGGTGGCCCAGGAGTCGACCGGGACCGAGAAGCCCACGGTCTGGTCGGAGCCGCCGACGTCGACCTTCTTGGTGACGGCCCGGTAGCCGGTGGAGGCCGTGGCGACGTGCAGCGTGTAGGTGTGTCCCTGGGGCAGGTCGAGGCTGTAGGAGCCGGTGACCGGGTCGGTCCACACCGAGCCGGGCACACCGTCCGCGGTGATCTTGGCGTAGAGCGGCCACCCGTGGCCCGAGCCGTCGACGACCTTGCCGGCGACGGTCCGGCTGGGCACCGGTGCGAGGGAGAAGCTCTTCGTGAGCGCCGCGCCGTCGTCGACAACGATGTCGTGCGCCGAACCGTCGGCGTAGCCGAAGGCCTCGACGCTGATGTCGTAGGTGCCGGTCGGCACCGTGAGGGAGTACGCGCCGGAGGCGTCGGTGTGGGCCACGTTGGTGCCCGCACTGACGGTGGCCGCGGTGACCGGCTTGCCGGTGGCGCTGTCGGTCACGGTTCCGGAGATCACTCCGTGCGGACCGCTGCGGAACGCGGAGAGGCCGGCGGGGGTGCCCAGGCCGGTCGGACCGTCGTAGCCGCCGGTCCCGTTGCACAGGTACGAGGGGGAGCAACTGCCGTTGCTGCCGGTGGTGATGTCGTTGATCCCGGCGCTCGCCCCGTACGGGTAGGAGTTCGGGTAGGTGCCGGCGACGGGGGTCCCGGCGTCGGCGTACACCGACGCGATGATGGGCGACGAGACGCTCGTGCCG
Organism: Streptomyces sp. NPDC059224; assembly: GCF_042754285.1. Lineage (NCBI taxonomy): Bacteria > Bacillati > Actinomycetota > Actinomycetes > Kitasatosporales > Streptomycetaceae > Streptomyces > Streptomyces sp. NPDC059224. The sequence continues at coordinate 69,771 of NZ_JBHZAN010000004.1, read as the reverse complement.
CCGTACACGGCCCAGCCGCCGTTGCCGTAGGTCTGGTAGACCGCCACGTCCTCCGCGACGGCGGAGACGTCGGCGAGAGCCCGGTGGTCACAGCCGGTGTCGTGCTGGAAGGCGGGTTTGGGCTCGTACAGGGAGCACCCGGAGCCGGCGAGGTTCCAGGCCGACTCGGTCCAGCCGCGCGGCGTGGAGGGCGCCCGGGTCAGCGTGGTGCCGCCGACCGCGGTCACGTACTGGGAGGCCGCCGGGTAGCCGACACCGTAGGCGTAGTCGCCGGTGGACGCGGTGATCGCGACACCCGGGTGGTTGTAGTGCGCGTCCAGCGTGGTGGTCTCGGAGGGGTCCTCGCCGTTGCCGCCACGGTAGTCGGTGCCGTACGAGTTGGAGACGAACTTCGCGCCGAGCGCGACCGCTTGGTCGACGGCCGCGGACAGGCTCTCGAAGCTGTTGTCGTCGGCTTCGACGAGCAGGATGTGGGCGTTGGGCGCGATCGCGGAGACCATGTCGAGGTCGAGCGATATCTCACCGGCCCAGCCCGGGTCCGGGGTGGGGTAGTGGGTGCCGCCGCGCTGGTCGACCTTCTGGAAGCAGCCGTTGTCCGTGGTGCAGGCGGGCAGTCCGTACTGCGCGCGGTAGACGGCCAGGTCCGCCTCGGCGGTCGGGTCGTCGAAGGCGTCGACGATGGCGACGGTCTGCCCGCCGCCACCGTCCGCACCGAGGTTGTACGCGCTCTGCAGGTCCGCGGCGCCGTAGCCCTGAGGGGTGTCGGCTGCCCGCATCACGCCCTTGACCGACTTCACGTCGGAGCGGCGCAGGGCGAAGCAGGAGAAGTGACTGCGCTCGGCGACGGCACAAGTCGGCTCGAAGAGCGGTCGGGTGTCCTTCGCGGTGGTGGACGTGGGCGCGGCGCTCGAAGCTGATGCGGGGGCCTGCAGACCGAGCAGCGCCATCGTGGTGGCGCCGAGGACGGCCAGACCGGTGGAGAGGGTTCGACGGAGAGGGGATCTGGATCTCGCTGTGGTGCCTGTGGTGCGCAACGTGTGACTCCCATGCGTGGTTGCCGGGGTCGACCCGTACACGGCTCTCGGGCGACGGTGAATGGGTTGGCATTCACCGGGGGCCAATTAGCGGGATCGGTAATTCGACTGTCAATCATGCGTGTTGAGTGATCGTTGTGACTTACTGTCAGTTCTGACGGCCCGTCAGAGGCGATATTGCTCGCAATTCATGGACGTTTCACAGGGAATGCACGGTTCCGTGCGTCCGCTGACCGGACGTGCGGCGCGCGCCCCGAGGTGGCGTTCACCGGTATATGTCAAAGGCGTGAATACGACACGGCGTCAAACCGCCAGCTGCCCGCGTTGACCAGCTGAGGTGAATGGTTGGACCTTTATGCAGGTCACCACGTCTGCTCCACATAAAGTCCCCGCGCTGAACGATGCCGGGTCCTCGCCCACCCTTAGAGCTCCTGGAGCCGTTCTTGCTGCAGAGATCCCTCGCCGCCCCCGGACGGCGCAGGTCGTCCCGCCTCCGGGCTGTCGTGGTCACGGGGGCCACCGCGCTGCTCGCCGTCCTGGCGGCCCTGGTGCCTGGACAGGCCCTTGCCGTGCAGGCCACGCCCGAACCGTCCGACGTTTCACCGGCCACCGTCTCGGCCGAGCCGGCCTGCGGCACACCTCGACCCGGCTCCTTCACCTGTTTCGCCATGCGCCGTACCGACGTCCCCGCCACGCTCGGCCTGCGCCGCGCGACCGCCGGCGGAACCGATCCCGACGGCTATTCCCCGGCCGACCTGCGCGCCGCGTACGGACTGCCGGCCGACGGCGGAGCCGGGGCCACGATCGCGATCGTCGACGCCTATGACAACCCCACCGCCGAAGCCGATCTCGCCGTCTATCGAGCGCAGTTCGGACTCCCTTCCTGCACCTCGGACAACGGCTGCTTCCGCAAGGTGGACGAGCACGGAACGACCGCCTACCCCGCCGCGGACGACGGCTGGGCCGGTGAGATATCGCTCGACCTCGACATGGTCTCCGCGATCGCACCCGACGCCCACATCCTGCTCGTCGAGGCCGACAGCGCGACCTCCGACGACCTGGGCACCGCCGAGAACACCGCCGTGTCCCTGGGCGCGCGCTACGTCTCCAACTCCTGGGGCGGCTACAGCGACGACACCGGACAACTCGCCTACGACGAGGCCTATTTCAACCATCCGGGTGTGGCAGTCGTCTTCAGCTCGGGGGACGACGGGTACGGACCGAGCTACCCCGCCTCCTCGCCGTACGTCACCGCGGTGGGCGGCACCTCACTGATCCGGGACGACAGCGCGCGAGGCTGGCACGAGTCGGTCTGGAACGCCACGGTCGCCGACGGCAGCGGGCAGCAGCACTGGGGAGCGCCCGGATCCGGCTGCTCGGACGTCGAGCCCAAACCGGCCTTCCAGTCCGCCGTGGACTGCCCGGGCCGCTCGGTCGCGGACGTCAGCGCCGTCGCCGACCCCGCCACCGGCGTCGCGGTCTACAACTCCTTCTCGGACGGCGGCTGGAACGTCTACGGCGGCACCAGCGCCTCCGCACCCATCATCGCCGGCGTGTACGCGCTGGCCGGCACACCCGTATCCGGCACCTATCCCGCCGCCTACCCCTACCAGGCGCCCGGCGCACTCCATGACGTGACGCAGGGCGACAACGCGTCCTGCGCCGACCGCTCGGTGTGCGGCCACGGCACGGCACCCGAGTGCACCCCGGCCTTCAGCTGCGCCGCGCGGCCCGGTTACGACGGACCGACCGGACTGGGCACGCCCGACGGCGTGGCCGACTTCCGGCCCGGCGCGCACGGCACCGTGTCCGGCACCGTCACCGACGCTGACACCGGCCGCCCCGTACCCGGCGCCACGGTCGCACTCGGCGACCACCGGGCGACCACCGACGACGCGGGCGCCTACCGGCTGGACGTACCGGCGGACTCCTACCCCCTGACGGTCAGCGCCTTCGGCTACCGGGACGGCGACCTCGGCACGGTCCAGGTGACCGACGGCGCCACTTTGACCAGGAAAGCCGCGCTGACCCCGCTGCCCTCGCAGACCCTGTCGGGCACAGTGCGCGACGGCGGACGGCACGGCTGGGGCGTCTACGCCCGGCTCACGATCGACGGAGTGCCGGGCGCCTTGTTCACCGACCCGGCGACCGGCCGGTACACGGTACGGGTGCCCGAGGGGCACACCTACACCCTGCACGCCACCGCCCTCTACCCCGGCTACCGTCCCGCCGGGACCACCACTCAGGTGCGTACCGCACCGCGGACCGCCGACCTGACGCTGCCGCTCACCACCACGGGAACACTCCCGCCCGGCTACGAGATGACCTACCACGGGGGCGAGTCGCAGTCCTTCCCGGCCACGGCCGCACCCGACGGCTGGAGCGTCCGCAACCACACGGCGGCCGGCGGCTGGCAGTTCGACGATCCGCTCAACCGGGGCAACCAGACCGGCGGCAGCGGCCGGTTCGCCGAAGTGGACGACTTCGCCCTGGGCTGGGCCCCCGCCGACACCGAACTCATCAGCCCGGTCTACGACTTCAGCGCCGAGCGGACCCCCGAGCTCCAATTCGACACCGCGCTGCCCTCGCTGTACCGGCTCGGCGACCTCACCGCCGACGTCGACGCCAGCACCGACGGCGGCACGACCTGGACCACCCTGTGGCACCACACCGACATCGTCGCCGGCCCCGCACACCAGACGGTGCCCCTGGCCGCGTACGCGGGCAAGAAGTCCGTCCGCCTCAGATTCCACTTCACCGGCTCCCTGACCGGCATCTGGCAGATCGACGACGTGCGGGTCGGAACCCCGACCCTGCTCACCCGACCCGGCGGGCTGCTGGTCGGACGGGTCGACGACGCCAACTCGGGCCACGGTGTCCTCGGTGCGACCGTCACCGCCGCGGCCACGGCGGCCGACAGCGGCCGTATGGTCGCCGCGCCGGGCGACCCGGCGCACAGCGACGGCCTGTACTGGCTGTTCTCCTCCCGCACGGGTCCGCAGAAGTTCACCGCGGGACTGCCCGGCTTCGGCTATCCGCCCGTCACGGACACGGTCCGGGTACGGCCCGACACCGTCACCACGGCCGACTTCACCCTGCACCCGGCGCAACTGCGCTACGACCGACCGGCGGTGACGGCCGACGTGCCCTGGGGCACGAAGAAGAGCGTCACGGTCACCGTTCGCAACACCGGAGGCTCGCCGGCCACCGTCTCGCTGGGCGAGCAGGGACTCGGCGGCCCGCCGCCGGCATCCGGTGGTGGGCCGGCCCGGCACACCCCGTCCGCCCTCACCCCGAACGCCCTTCCGCGAACCGCCCCCGCACCGGCGTCCGTACCCGCTGCCCCCACGAGCCAGGGGTGGTCCGAGCTGACAGATCTGCCGACCGGGACCTTCGAGGGGATCGCCGCGGTGGACGGCGGCCGGCTGTACGCCGGACTCGGTGAGGCACCGGGAAGCCAGTGGAGCGGGACCTTCTCCACGTACGACCCGGACACCGCGACGTGGCGCGCCCTCGCGCCGCCCGCCACCAAACGGCTCGGCCCGGCCTACGGCTTCATCCGGGGCAAGCTGTACGTCACCGGAGGCCGCGACGCCGCGGGCGCACCCATCGCGGGCGGTGAGGTCTACGACCCGGCCACCGACACCTGGTCACAGATCGCCGACGCGCCCAAGGCCTACGGCGCCGCGGGCTCCGTGGTCGTCGGCGACCGGCTGTACGTGATCGGCGGCTGCGACCAGATCAACTGCGGCACCACCGACGTCCAGGTCTACGACCCGGCGACCGACACCTGGTCGGCCGGCAAGCCCTACCCGGAACCGATCTCGTACCCGGTGTGCGGCGCCGCGGACGGCGTGGCCTACTGCGCCGGCGGTGCCTACGAACCCGACGGCCACGTCCCGCAGGCCACCGCCCACACCTACGCGCTCGACCGGACGAGCGGGACCTGGCGCCGGGTCGCCGACGCACCCGCCGATGTCTGGGGCGCCACCGGGACGGCCGCCGACGGCCGGCTCCTCGTGGCCGGAGGCTTCGAAGTGAGCGCGGGCGTACTCACCAACGAGGCCCACGCCTATGACCCGGCCACGGACACCTGGTCGTCCCTGGCCAACCTGGCCGGACCCCTGCTCGGTGCGCAGTCGGCCCCGGGATGGTTCGCCGTCGGCGGCATGGACGCCTCCAACGTGCCGCAGTCGGCCGTGCGTGAACTGCCGGGCTGGGACCAGGCGCACGGGGACGTCCCCTGGCTCGCCGAATCCGCCGGGAGACGTACCGTCAAGGCACACGGCTCGACCAGAATCCGGCTGACCCTCGACGCCGGGGCGATGACCACCGCCGACGCCGGCACGCACCGGGCCGCGCTCGTCGTCGACACGGACAGCCCGTACGGCGCGGTGTCGCTGCCGGTGACCATGACCGTGGTGCCGCCGGCCGGCTGGGGCAGAGTCACCGGAACCGTCACCGGTACGACGGCCGAGGGGACGGCGGCGCCACTCGCGGGTGCCACGGTCGGTGTCGACGGCCCGCACGGAACGGTGGCCACGACGACGGCTCCGGACGGCACGTACTCCACGTGGCTGCCGGTCCGTGGCCGCTCGGTCCGGGTGACGGTGTCGGCCCCGGGGCACCGGACCACGACCCGCTCGATCCGGCTCGTGAAGGGGCACACGGTCACGGCGGACTTCCTTCTGCGTACGGAGTAGAAAGAGCCGGCCGGGAGCAGGCCGACCGGCCCGCGGCCCGCCGGAGCGCGTTGCGCCCGACGGGCCGCGGACTTCCCGGGCACCTCGGCTAGGAACCGGTGTGTCCCGGCTGGCCGCGCAACCCCGGCGGCCCGATGGGCCGTTCCGGATCCGGCTGCCACCAACCGCGGCTGGCGGCCAGGACTCCGGCCTGGAACCGGCTCGCCGCACCGAGCCGGCCGAGGAGCGCCTGCACCCGACGCTGCACCGTGCGATGGCCTATGCGGAGTTGACGTGCGATGGCCTCGTCCGACATCCCCATGGCGAGCAAGGAGATGATCCGCCGCTCCTCGTCGTTGACGAACTCGTCCGGACTCACGGACGCCGGCGCCCCGGGCAGATAGGGCTGAGCCTGCTCCCACAGCGACTCGAAGAGCGTGGACAACGCGTCGAGCAGCGCGGAGGGATGGACCAGAATGCACGCGTCCAGAACCTGCGGCGTCGCCAGAAGGGGGATCAGCGCTGCCTGATCGTCCGCGATGATCAGCTTCATCGGGGCTTCGGGCAGAAAACGGACCTCTTCGCCTGCCGAGATGTCGGCCTCCACCCGCGCCACCACACCGGGCAGGCTGAGGGTGTCACGAGCGTGGATGAAGCGGCTGCGCACATCGCGTCCGACCACCGCGGTAGCGGAGTTGACGCGTTCGCCGTCACTCGCCTGAGCATAGGGAGGCGCGTCTATGCCCCGGATCTCCCGCTCCGCGCGTTTGAACAACTGCTGCCCGCAGCGGGCCACCCCGTCACGTCCGGTCACCACCTCGATCAGTGCCGTCGAGTCCCGGCTGCGACGAGCCTCACGATGGCGCTCCGTCAACCTCTCGGTCAGCGCCCTCACCCGGTGGATGTCGCGTTCGCGCGCCAGTATCAGTACTTCCAGCGCGTGGTCGGGCGGCAGAGCGGTGTAGGAAGGGATGCTGCCGGGCAGCCGGGAGATCAGGCCACCGTCCTCCAGCCGCATCAGAGCGTGCGAGGCCATCTCGACATCGATGTCAGCACGGTGGCACAACTCGTCCACGGACATGGGCGGATTGTCGACCAGGACGAGATACAGGGCTTCCGCGGACTGGTCCAGCCCGAGAACTTCTAACACTGCCACCTCCGACGACCCTCTGGTCTGCGTCACCCTAATGATCACCCCATCCCCAACCGTTCAAGCCGGTCCCGTCCGTTCTCCCCGGCTTGCCCCGGCAGACCGACGGCGGGGCCGCCTGGGCGCGCACATCGTGGACCCCGGGGCCGCCGGGAGCCCCTGCCCGTGGCTTCGGGGGGAGGACAGTCAGGTAGCCGTATTGCGTCAGGTGAGGGCCCGGGTCGTGTGGAGATTCAACCGGGGATCACTTTCGAACTTCGGCAGGGCGACGATAGGCGCCGTACCACCAGATCAGGGCGAGTTCGCGGGCGAAGACCGCGTCACGGCTGCCGTCGTCGACCCGGATGTGGTGCGCGATGGCCTGAGCTCCACCCCACGCGATGATGCGGCTCGCGGAAACGGCATCAACGTCGGCCGTGGTTGAACCGGCGGCCTGTTCGGACAGCACGGTCCGCAGCGCGATCTCCTCGAAGTTCTCAAGATTCGCGGTGTAGAAATCGCTCACCGCGGAGTCGTAGGACGCCGCCTCACCGACCGCGGTGATCACGCCCTGATGGGCACGGTGGATCTTGATCACCTCCTCGAAGAACCGGGCCAGCCGGTCGGCCCCGCCCTCCCTGGCAGCCGGGTCCCACAGCTGCGCCAGTTCCAGCAGGGACTCCCGCAGACTGTCGGTGAGCCGCACCAGAGCGTCCGACTTGCTCTGGAAGTGGGCGTAGAACGTGGCCCGCGACACGCCCGCTTCCTCCAGGAGCCTCTGGACGCTGATGTCGGAGAAGGCCGTTCCGGAATTGAGCAGCCGCTCCAGGGTGGACGTCACCTGAACCCGGGTCGCGGCCGAACGCGCCGCATAGCTGTCGGCTTGATGCCGGGTCACGGGCCTCATCTGGCGTCCTCTCCTCTGTTGTCGTGCTCGGATCGAACCCGGGCCCGGCGACGGTGCCCCGCGGCCCGTGGCGGTGCTCCACGGGAGCGGTTCGACCCGGCTCCCCAGCTGTTACTTGCCATGTACGCGTCAGTGGACAGCTGGGGAGCTGGTCCCCCATTGTGCACGGGCGTCACCGGATCAGCGCACCACGGGCAGGGCGTAGTCCCACAGCCGGTCCGCGGCGGCGGGGTCCACCGACCACTTCGCGACACCTGCCATCACGTCAGGCCCCCCCTCGACGACCTGCGATTCCTGGTTGTCCTCGAAGTACCGCCCTGTCACCTTGTCGAGGAGCGGCGAGGCGGCCAGCAGCACCGTGGTGGCAGCTCCCTGAGCCGGGGTCTTGAAGTAGTCGGGAGTGACCAGATTGCCGTCCGCGTCCATGGCGCCGATGGCCTGCATCGTCGCCCGGTCCATGTGGCGAGCCAGGTTGGTGTGGATCCACCCCGGCGCGCAGGCGTTGGCGGTGATGCCGTCTTCGGCCCATCGACGGCTGATTCCGACGGCGAGCAGCACGTCCGCGGTCTTCGACTGCGCGTAGGCGATGAACGGGTCGTAGGGGTGTCGCTCGAACTGGGGGTCGTCGAAGTCGAACCCCGCCCGCAGCTGGGCACCGGAGCTGAGCACGACCACGCGAGGCTTCTCGGCCGCCCGCAGAGCGGTGTGCAGGCCGACAGCGAGGGCGAAGTGGCCGAGGTAGTTGGTGGCGAGCTGCATCTCCCACCCCTGTGCACTGACCTGATGAGTCGGGAGCATCATCACGCCGGCGTTGGCGACGAGGGCGTCAAGCGGCCCACTCCAGGCGCCGCAGAACGCACGGACGGAAGCCAGGTCGGCGAGATCGAGTGCGACGGCCCGGGTGCCCGGCAGCTCCTTTACCAGCGGCTCGGCGTCAGCGGGATTCCTGGTGGCGATCGTGACCTGCGCTCCCGCACCGGCCAGCGCGCGAACCGTTTCCACACCGAGACCGGACGCCCCTCCGGTCACGATCATCCGTCGCCCGCTGAGATCGACTCCATCGAGTACCTCGGCGGCGGTGGCCCGCATCCCGAACCGCGTCGTTGTCAGCGTCATGGCTGTGCCCTGCTTTCCGTAGAACTGTTTCGTTGCCTGACCGGTGAAGCGCCTCGCACTGCTCCGGCCAAGGCTCCACCCTCCAAACCATACATCGTGTTCAGAATGTACGTCTGGTTCGTGGGCCGCGGCTGAGGGCCCGGGCGGTGTGGATGCGGATGCTGGACCTCATGACCTTCGTCGACGTGTCCTCGGCCGGGCCGGAGGGGCGAGGAGGGGGGCGCCCGAAGGGGATTATTTGACGCTACAAGTAATGTTGTGGTGTCGGTTCATGCGTGTTCTGATGTTTGCCAACCCATTGCTGGGTCATCTGCTGCCGATGCTCCCGCTGGCGCGGGCCTTGCGTCAGCAGGGTCACACCGTGGCCTTCGCGACGGCCAGGCACCTGGAATCCACCGTTGCACCCCATGGTTTCGCTCTGATCTCCGCAGGTCCGACGACGGAGACCGTGGTCGCCGAGGTGACTCGGCACCTCGGCGCGGACTGGTTGAGGAGCCGATCTCCGGATGGTGCCGCGGAGTTCTTCGCCGGAGCCCGGATCGATCTCGGTGCGGACGAGGCACTCGCGGGTGCGCGCGCATGGGCGCCCGACGTCATCGTTTCGGAGCATTGTGACTTCGTAGGACCACTCGTCGCCGCCGCACTGAAGATCCCCTCCGTGGCGATGGCCATTGACCCGACACTGGAACCGGAACTTCTCACTGCGCTGGCCGCAACCGCGCACAGCCGCTATCTCGAGCGCGGCCTCGAGCCACCCGCCCACGCGCCCTGCGGACAGTGGCTGCTTGACCTGTGCCCACCCTCCCTCCAACGCGACGGTGAGCTGCCGGCCCTCCATCGCCTGGCGCTGCGGCCGGAGCCCCTCAGGCCCCCGAAGGGGTACCACGTGCGCCACGAGCAACGCTCTCCGGCCGACCTCGGGTGCTGGTCAGCTTCAGCACCGCCATGAACGCGCCAGAGCGCCTCGGATCCGTGCTCAGGTCGCTCAGCACCCTGGACCTCGACCTTGTGGCGACGGCTTCGGGCGGCATGCCCATCGACAGCACCGGGCTGGACCCGGATCGGGTCGAGCTGGTCACCTTCCTGCCCGCCGCAGAGTTGCTCGACGGAGTGTCGGTCGTCGTGCACCACGGCGGTTCCGGCACCACGTTCGCGCGGCGGCACGCGGCATTCCCGCAGCAGTGGTTCCGGGCATGCCCGGCCAGCGGCGCCAGGCAGCCCGACTCGAGGCCGCAGGCGCCGGACTGGCCCTGCCGATGGGGGAGGAGACCACTCCGGAAGCCGTCACGGCCGCAGTCGGACGGCTGCTGGCCGAGACGACCTTCACCACCGCCGCCCACCGACTCCGCGACGAAATAGCGGCGATGCCATCGGCGGCGGAGGTCGCTGACCATCTCGTTGCCTCGGTCGTCTGACTGACGGCAGGCGGGATCCGGACTGCTCGGCGCACCGGATCCCGCCTGTGAAGGGGAAGGCCGAGCCGAGCTGTGCGGCCGGTCGGTGTGCACCATGCTCATCCGGGAGGATGACCTTGCCCCGTGCATGCTCATGGATGCTGCGCCCGTCAAGGACGGCGAACTCCGAGTCGCGGCCGGTGCATGGTTCCCGGGGGCGGAGCGAGGGCCACACTGTACGCGTGGCTACCGTGGGCCGGGCATTCATCAGTCCTGTCCCTGGAGACCTCCATGCCTGTATCGCTCGGCGAGGACGTGGTGTCGATGCTGCGGCGTCCCAGCACCTGCTACATCGCCACGACGATGCCCGTCGGCTCGCCCCAGCTCACCCAGACCTGGGTCGACACCGACGGTGAGCACGTCCTGATCAACAGCGTCGAGTCGCATCAGAAGGCCCGGAACGTCGCGCGTGACCCGCGGGTGGCCGTTGCGGTCTCCGCCCCCTCGGATCCGTCCTCCTACGTCCAGATCCGCGGTCGTGTCGTGCGGGTGACCACGGAGGGAGCGGCCGAGCACATCGAGGCGCTCGCGCAGAGGTACCTCGGTGGGCCCTACCCGTGGTTCGGCGGCCGCGACCAGGTGCGGGTGATCTTGGTGATCCAGCCCGAACGGATCACCAGCCCCCGCGGCTGAAATCCACTGACGAGGCCGGAGTCCGAGGCGAGGTGAGGGACCGCTGCGCCGCGTGGCCTCGCACCTGGACCGGCTCCGTCTCGGCGGCCGCCGCAACGCCTGCGCCGGCGGTGCGGCGGCCGCTTCGGGAGATGAACGACGGTCTGCCTGCTGCCGCTCGTGGCGGCGACGAGCGCCTTCGTCAACGGCGGCTCAGCTCGGAAGCGTGCCGTCGCCGGCTGACTCCCGTTCTTGTGGCACACCCGACTGGCCGGTGCCGAGTCCTTCGGTCACCGGCCAGTCGTCAGTCGGTACGCCCTCGGCCGATGGGAGGGGGCCGAGGGCGCCGGCCCGCCACCTACTCGGCCGTCAGGAACTCCTTCGCGGCCAGCGGTCGGTCGACGATGCGGATGTCACCGAGGTTGCCGTGGAAGACGACGTCGACGGCACCGGCATACTCGTGACCGCCCACCAGCCAGGGAAGTCCGAGTGAGGTGAGGCCGACCGAGAGTCTCTTCGGGTTGTCGACGACCGGCGCTCCCTCGACGTACAGGCGCGTGAAGCGGCCGTCGTTGACCACCGCCAGGTGCCACCACTTGAGCTCCACCAGGCCGTGGCCCCAGTTGGTCGTCGGGTAGGTGTCGTTCGTCGGGTAGTGGTTGAACTGCGGCTCCCGGCCGTTGTTGGTGATGGCGAACTGGGCCAGCGGCTCGTTGGGGTCGGTGTTCTTGCCGTGCTTGCCCGCGGCCCCGGCGGAGCCCCGGCGGCTGAGGAACGAGGCGTTGCCGTTCTTCCCGGCGTCCCAGTCCAGCGGCATCCTGACGAACGCCTCGATCGTGTAGCCGCCCCGGAACGTCTCGGAGTTCAGCGGTGCCGTCGCGCCGGTGGTCAGGTACGCGCCGTGGACGGGATTGCGTCCGCCGGTGAACTGCAGGCTGGCGTGGCCGGGCTGGTCGGGGTGGTGGTCGGCGGACCAGGTCAGCGCGTCGGCGGCGCTGCCCGGCACGCTGACCACGGTCAGGTCGTTGCCCTTGCCCGACAGGTCGTGGATCCGCTGGCCCTCGGTCAGTGCCGTCCCCGGAGCGCCCTGGCCGTCGAAGCGCCAGTAGGCCAGCGTGCCCTTCACCAGCTCTCGGGCGGCCGGTCGCGCCGGTCGCACCGGAACCGGGTCGAATCCCGAGAACCGCTTCTCGAATTCGATCGGCACCGAGAAGTTGTCGACCGGGCCGCTCACGCGGGCGAGTTCGGCGGCCAGCGTGTTACGGGACTCGGGATCCTGGGCCAGGATCCAGGGGTTGATCGTTTCGACATCGATCGTGTTGCGGACCAGGTCGAAGTGGTAGAGGCGGATCATGCCGCCGCCGCCGAAGTAGCGGTTCTGGTAGTTGGCGATGTGCAGGTGCACGTCGTTGCCGGCCGCGTTCTTCTTGGTGGTGCGGGCGGGCGGCCAGTAGTGGCCGTTGACGGTCAGGAACACCTGGTCGTTGTCCTTGACCAGCTTGTCCCAGACCGTCTGTCCGTGGTCGGAGAGTCCGGCGTTGTCCTCGGGGTCGCCGGATTCGTACGGGAAAACGTTGTCATCGTAGTTCGACCACACCATGTCGTGCGTCGTGAGGATCACGGGCATCTTCGGGTGCGCCTTGATGACCTCGTCGGCCCACGCGAAGCCCTGGTCGGTCGTGCGCCAGTCCAGGGCCAGCAGCAGCCAGGAGCGGCCGGCGGCCTGGAAGATGTGCGCGGTGTTGTACCCGGTCCTGTCCGCCCCGGCGAACGTCTTCGAGTGCCGGAACCTGCTGGGGCCCATGGTCTGGAGGTACGTCGTGTCGCCGCGGGTGTCATCGCCGCTCAGGTCGTGGTTGCCGGCGACGACGCTGTAGGCGGCGCCGTGCGCGTCCAGCAGCGCGAACGCCTTGTCGACCTGCTCGAACGACGACGGATCGGCGTCCTGCGTCATGTCACCGAGGTGAGCCATGAACACGATGTTGAGATCGGGGTTTCCGCTGTTGTTGATGATGTAGCGGAAAGACTCCTCCTGAGGGGTCCGGTTCACGCTGTCCTGGCTGCCCCAGTACATGAACTGGGTGTCCGGCATGACCGCGAGGGTGAACTGGAGGGACGTCGGATCCGGATTCCACTTGCCGACCTTGCCGGGCTTAGTGGCGTCCGCGGCGAACGCGGGCGATGCGCCGAGCACGGATGCCCCCGTCCCCGTTACCGCCGCCCCCGCGCCGGCCAGGGCCGCACTGCGCAGAAATCCGCGTCGGCTGTGTCCAGCGGAGTCGTGGGTGTGGTTGTCACCATCAGTGCACATGAAAGCTCTTTCGGATTGTTTGATCATGCAATGAACAAACTAGACAGAAGCTCGGTGCGCCGGGCGGACGTGAGATGACCAGCGACCATCAGGTACTTGGCCACTGTCGAACGGGCAGGCCCCTTGGTGGCCGGGGGGCGCCTTTCCGGTGAAGGTCCGGTGGCGGCTCGCTCGCGGCGTCCTGGACGACAGTGGTGTCTCGATCGGGCCGGCCGCAGAGGCCGCCGGTCGGTCAAGCCGTCATCGGCCGGGCGGGGGAGAGGAGGTGGTCGCCACCTGTCGAAGACTCGTTCACGTCGGCGTCGCCCGGGAGTCCGTCCTCGCGGAAGCCGAGCCGGTCACGAGTCTGGAGGACCAGGATGAAAGGGCCCCGCACGTCTTCGATGCGATGCCCTGACCCGCGTGGACGACGGGAAGATCACCTGGAATCGGGACTACTTCTACAACACCCGGGCCGAGACCCGGGGGCACGACGGCGAGTCCCGATCCGCCCGCGGACGCGACGGCCCGCGGGGCATACCGGCGGGCCGTCGCCCTCCCTGGCGCATGCCCCCCTTGCATACCGTGCCGCGCACCCGGCCGGCGCAGGGCACCGCGCCCGAGGACCGGGAGACCGCCGTCGCCCCTCGCGTCGACCCGTCACGTGCGATGCGAATGGCGCGTCCTGTCAATAGAGTCCGATCTCCGGGAACGCCGGTGTGGCGTGCCCCGCCTCGGGCAGGGCACGCCACACGGATCCTTCCTTGGCGCCGGGTTGGTGGGTTGTCACAGGGTGAGATCGGTGAGGACCAGCACGCGTTCGTAGGTGTAGTCATCCATGGCGAACTTCACTCCCTCGCGGCCGACACCGGACTGTTTGACGCCGCCGTAGGGCATCTGGTCAGCCCGGTAGGAGGGAACGTCTCCGACTACGACGCCGCCGACCTCCAGCGCCCGATGGGCCCTGAACGCCGCCTGCAGATCGTGCGTGAACACTCCTGTTTGCAGGCCGTACTTGGAGTCGTTGACTGCCGCGAAAGCCTCGGCCTCGCTGGAGACCCTGAGCACCGTGAGAACCGGTCCGAAGACCTCCTCGCAGGCCAGTGTGGTGTCAGTCGGAACATCTGCGAGAACCGTAGGCGCATACGAGGTGCCGTCCCGCCTGCCACCTGTGTGCAGCGTGGCACCTGCGACGACGGCTTCGTCGACCCACGCCTCGACGCGGCACGCGGCGTCCTCGCTGACGAGCGGGCCCACGTCGGTTCTGTCGTCCGAGGGGTCCCCGGTGACCTGTGATTCGACTGCTGCGACGATACGAGGGAGCAGCCGGTCGTACACCGAGGCGTCGGCTATGACACGCTGCACGGAGATGCAGGACTGCCCACCCTGGTAGTTGGAGAACGTGGCGATCCGGTCGGCCGCATGGTCGAGGTCTTCGTCGCTGGCGAAGTCGCCCAGTACGACGGCCGCGCCGTTCCCGCCGAGTTCCAACGTGCAGTGCTTCCTGGGTACCGAGTCCATGATCGCGTAGCCGACCTTCTCGGATCCGGTGAAGGAGATGACGGGCAGGCGCTCGTCCTGGACCAGCGCGGGCATCCGGTCGTTGGCGACCGGCAGAATGCTCCACGCACCTTCCGGCAGTTCGGTCTCGGCGAGCAGGTCCCCGAGGACCAGGGCGGAAAGGGGAGTGTTCGGCGCCGGCTTCAGGATGATCGGGACGCCGGCGGCGATGGCCGGGGCGACCTTGTGGGCGCACTGATTCAGCGGGAAGTTGAAGGGCGTGATGCCCAGCACAACCCCCTTGGGGAAGCGGCGGGTGAGCGCCAGGCGGCCCTGGCCGGCCGCGTCCGTGTCCAGTCGCTGAGCCTCGCCGCTGTTGAAGCGGCGGGCTTCCTCGGCAGCGAACCGGAACACGGACACCGAGCGGCGTACCTCGCCGCGGGCCCACTTGATCGGTTTGCCGTTCTCCGCGGAGATGAGCTGTGCGATCTCCTCGGTGCGCTCCACGAGCCGCTTGCTCACGTGGTCGAGAGCGGTGGCGCGCAGGTAGGCGGGGGTTGCCGCGAACTCCTCGCGAGCGGCGTACGCGGCCGCCACCGCCGACTCCACCTGGTCATCGGTCGGCACGGCGACCTGGCCGACCAGTTGGCCGGTCCAGGGCGAGGTCACAGCCAGTGCGGTCTCGCTGATGGCCTGCCGGCCGGCGAGCCAGAAGGCGCGGGGGGAAGTCATGTCCGGTCACGGCCCTAACGTTCGAGAGGTGCTGACGTGTGTCTGTCAGCGGGTCCTACGGTAGGACCGTCGCCGTCAGGGGTGACTTGTACAAGATGTAGCGATCCCTGGCCTGAAGCCTCCAGAAGGCCAGTTCCCGTCTGGCTGCTGCTTTCGCTACTCCCTGTTCTTCCCGTACTGCGGTAGGTGTGCCGTTGCTGCTGGAAGCCTCTGGGGGCAGGAGTGTCGACTCGCATTGGCTTCCCGGGGAAGCGATGATCCCTGAGACGTCACGGCAGCAGCCCTGGAAGGGTGCTCGCGGACGGAGTACGGCCGGGTCAGGCTGTCAGAGCTCATGTTCGGGTTCGGATTCATCTGCTGGGTCGTCCTTGGCTCGATTATTCTCCTCAGATTGTTCACGCAGCCCGCACTGCGAGCCGGCTGTTGCCCGTCATCGCCATTGAACCTGCTCCGCCGGTTGTGGCTGGAAATGCCGACGGGTCCTACCGCATTCTTTCGATTGCCTCGTCAGTCGACAGCAGCGCATGGGCGAAGAACCGGTAGTTGATGATCGCAGCCTGGTAGCCATCGCCCCAGATCGGGTGGCGGGGACCTGCTGTCGCATCGCTGACCAATGCGACCTCGAATCCCTCTTCTATGAGGTGACGCATATGGGATTCGACACACATGTTTGCCAGCATGCCGCCGAGAATTATCCTCTGCATGCCACGCTTGCGCAGTTGCAGTACCAGGTCGTTGGTTTCTGGACCGAACACCTTGTGGGGGCTGGCGACCACTGTTCTGCCGTCCTCGATATAAGGCTTGAATCGCTCCAGCCAGTCGGCCCCGGAGCCTCGGAAACCAGTCAGGTCCAGCTGGCCGGCCCTTGCGAACGTGTGGGTCTCGAGCTCGCTCGTCTCAAGGGGGCCGTTCATCCGCCACCCGCTGTCCGTCGGGTAAAAATAATGAGGCGAGATGAAAACCTCGTATCCGCCCGCCTTCGCTGCCTCGAATATTCTCTCCATGTTCTCGACGGTCCTGTTCTCCGTGACGCTCGCCCCCACCACGCCCCAGTTCGCCCCGTCCTCGCTGAGCACGTCGTTCTGCGGGTCGATGAACACGACCGCCGTGTCAGTGCTATTGATTTCCATCTGACGCTCCTCGTGGTGTGGAGGCGTTGCCCGGTCGTTCGGATCGTCGTTTCAGCTTGCCCCACTGTCGGGCGTTGTGCATCGGTGAACTGCCGTACTCCGGTTGTCACCGGTTGTCGTCCCTGCCGTACATCTTGTACGCCCGTCTGGGGCCGCGGGGTCGGGGCAGGAGTTCTCTGATCACGCCCTGCATTTCGACGCGCGACCGCGCGGTCACTCGGTTAGAGTCCGACGAGGTGCTTGTGTTGCCACGACGCCGATTCCGACGAGCTCTGACCGTCTCGAGAGGAATTCCGACATGCCCTTCGCAACTGCCAAGGACGGCACGCAGATTTTCTACAAGGACTGGGGGTCCGGCCAGCCGGTTGTCTTCTCCCATGGCTGGCCGCTGACTGCGGACGCCTGGGACCCCCAGATGAAGCTCATGGCGGACAACGGCTTCCGCTCGATCGCTCACGACCGGCGGGGCGGCGGACGGTCCGGCCAGGCCTGGGACGGCAACAATCTCGACACGTACGCCGACGACCTGGCCGCTGTCATCGAGGCTGAGGACCTCCACGATGTCATCCTCGTCGGCCACTCCACCGGCGGCGGTGAGGTCACCCGGTACATCGGAAGGCACGGTACGGGCCGGGTCGCCAAGCTGGTCCTGCTCGGCGCGATCCCCCCGCTGATGCTCAAGACGGAGACCAACCCCGAGGGCCTGCCCATCGAGGTCTTCGACGAGATCCGTCAGGGTGTGGAAACAGACCGTTCACAGTTCTACAAGGACCTGAGTGCCCCGTTCTACGGCGCCAATCGCGACGGCTCGACGGTCACGCAGGGAACCCGCGACGAGTTCTGGCTCTGGAGCATGACAGTGGGCATCAAGGGCGCCTACGACTGCATCAAGGCGTTCTCGGAGACGGACACCACCGAGGACCTCAAGAAGGTCGACGTGCCCACGCTGATCGTGCACGGCGACGACGATCAGATCGTGCCCATCGTGGCGGCCGGCGACAAGTCCTCCAAGCTCGTCAAAGACGCGATCTACAAGGTGTATCCGGGCGCCCCTCACGGCCTGGCAATGGTCCCGAAGTTCGCCGAGATCTTCAACAAGGACCTCCTCGAGTTCGCCCGCAGCTGAGAGTTGGTCCGGCTCAGTGGAGCCTGGAGCAGTGGGGTGCCTGGGCCAGGTGTGTCCGGGCCGCGGTGTCCTGGCCGGCAGGCGGGGTGTTGACCTCGCGCGCCTGGGGACTGCCCATGGCGGGTGGCTGACCGGGAGGAAGGCGCATGGATTTCGACACACAGGTAGTGATCGTGGGTGCGGGGCCGGCTGGGCTGCTGCTGGCGGGCGATCTGGCGGAGTCCGGTGTCAGCTGTATCGTCGTCGAGCGGCGTGTGCGGGACTCGGAGCTTACGCGCGCGTTTTCTGTCAACGCGCGGACGCTGGAGCAGCTGGACGCCCGCGGGGTGGCTGACGATCTGATCGCGACGGGTCTGCGAAATCCCGTTCTCCAATTTTTGCAGATCGATCTGTCGCGTTTGCCGACTCGCTTCCCTCATGTGCTGGTGACGCCGCAGTACAACACCGAGCGGGTGCTTCGCGCACGCGCCCGCTCCCATGGCGTCGAACTCCGTGAAGGCTGCGAAGTCACCGACGTCCGGCAGGGTCCCGATGGCGTCGAGGCGCAGGTGCGGAATGCTGACGGGACCAGTCGAACTCTGCGTGCGGCTTATCTCGTGGGCGCCGATGGACGCAACAGCACGGTGCGCCGGTCCCTCGGCCTGCCGTTTCCCGGCCGTGCGGCGGTGCGGTCGATGATGCTTGCCGACGTGCGGCTGGCTGAACCTCCGCGGAAGCCCCCTACTGTGGGGGCGGTCGGGGACGCCTTTGCCATCATCGTCCCCTTCGGGGACGGATGGTTCCGCATCATGGCCTGGAACCGCCGCCACCAGATGCCCGACAGCGCGTCCGTCGATCTCGACGAGATCAAAGCGATTGCCCGACGGGCTCTCGGCCAGGACTTCGGTATGCACGACCCACGCTGGATCTCCCGTTTCCACAGCGACGAACGGCAGTGTCCGCGCTATCGGGACGGCAGGGTCTTCCTCGTCGGGGACGCCGCGCATGTGCACTCGCCTGCGGGTGGCATGGGCATGAACACCAGCATTCAGGATTCTGCCAACCTCGGATGGAAACTCGCTGCGGTGCTTCGCGGCCGGGCCCCGGACGCTCTGCTCGACACGTACCAGGCCGAGAGGCACCCGGTGGGGCGCAGGGTGATCCGCAGGAGCGGCGCGCTTCTGCGTGGAGTGCTGACCACTCCTCAGGCCCTGTGCGGCCTGCGGGACTTCGCCGCCCGCACCGTCCTTCACTTCCCGCCGATCGCCGAGCGGCTGGCGCGAGCCATGGCCGGTATCGACATCGCCTATCCTGCTGCGGTCGGGGCCCACCCGCTCACCGGTAAACGAGCCCCGGACATCGCCCTGGCCGGCGAGCGGCGACTCTACGAAGTCCTGCGTGGGCGCCGGTTCGTGCTGATCACGCCCACAGGTGGGTCAGTTCCTGCCTCAATGGCCGACGACTGGGGCGGGGAGGTGGAGTTCGTCACTTCTGCCGGTGCGACCGGGAAGACGGTTCTGGTCAGACCCGACGCCTACATCGCATGGGCCACGTCCGACCAGTCCTCAGAGGGGCGGAACAACAAGATCCGAGAGGCCCTGGCCAGGAACTGTGGCCCGGCAGCAACAGACGGGTAGTGCCACCGGGGGAGGCTCGGCCGATCCCCGTCCGGGCCGGCAGGGTGTTCCCGTACGAGGCGGCACCGGTACTGCGGACGGCGCGGGATCATCGCACCGTGAGCCTGCGGCTCTTGCGGACGCGCTTCTTCAGGTCCGGCGCACGGAACTGGAGCGGCCGAGCGGTACCCGATGGTGCGTGCGCACACCTGGAACGTCAGCCGAGGAACCTGAGCGCGGCGCGGGCGATCTGCTGAAGAGCCGCGCTGTCCATGTCTGTCTTGGCGAGGAACTCGATGCCCTGCATCACGGCAAGGATCAGGCGCCCGAGTTCCTGGGGGTCGGCGTCCGCTTTGACGGATCCGTCTCGCTGGGCTTCCGTCACGCATGTGATCAACAGGTCTTCGACCGTCTGGTATGAGGTTCTGGCACGTGAGACGACATCGGGGTCGTTGGTGTGCAGCTCGGACGTGCTGTTCACCAGGAGGCATCCGCGTCGCAGCGGGTCTTCCGCGAATCCGTCGGCCACGCCCTCCACGAGGAGGGTCAGGCGTTCGACCGCGGTACCGGGGCCGGTGAGTATCGCCCGGACGCTGTCCAGCTGCTCGGTGCGGTAGCCGTCGAGCACGTGCAGGAACAGCTGCCGTTTGTCACCGAAGGCGCCGTACAGGCTTCCCTTGCCCAGCCCGGTGGCGTCCGTCAGATCCTGCAGTGACGTGGCCCCGTAGCCCTGATTCCAGAACTGCTCGCGTACCGACTCCAAGACCTGCTTCTCGTCGAAATTCCGAGGGCGTCCCATGAGGAGAGGGTACGCCCTTCTTGACCTGTCGGTCCAGATCGGTCTGCGCCGAGGCCGTCACGTGCTCTGCCGAACGTGCGGCTGGTCGGACCCCGGGCGGGCGGACGGGCCGCGGAGGGGGCGGGGTCCGTGACGCACCTCGCGCCACCGTTTTTGTCCGCGCGGTCCATAACGACGTTCTTTACCGTATAGTCCATAACTGGGCCCGCTCGTGGTGCGGGCTCCGACATGCAGGTGACGCTTGGTGCGCGGACGAGGTCCGTGCCGGACAGGAGTAGGGATCATGGGACAGCTGGACGGAAAGACGGCCGTAGTCACCGGGGGCAACAGTGGAATCGGCCTGGCCACAGCCAAGCGGTTCGCGCGCGAAGGCGCCCACGTGTTCATCACCGGCCGCCGGCAGGAGGCCCTTGACGCCGCCCTGGCCGAGATCGGCCACGGTGCCGCCGCGGTGAGGGGTGATGTCGCCGACCTCGGCGACATCGACCGCCTCTACGCGGCCGTCGCTGAGCGGGGGCGGTCCATCGACGTGCTGTTCGCCAACGCGGGTGGCGGCGAGTTCGCCACACTCGAACAGGTCACCGAGGAGCACTTCGACGCGACGTTCGACATCAACGTCAGGGGGATGCTCTTCACCGTCCAGAAGGCCGTTCCGTTCCTCAGCGACGGCGCGTCGGTGATCCTGACCGGATCGACCGCGGCCACTTCGGGCGGAGCCGCCTTCGGCGTGTACGCCGCGTCCAAGGCCGCGGTGCGTTCCTTCTCCCGCACCTGGGCCAACGAGCTCAGGGGCCGGGCCATCCGGGTGAACACCCTGGTACCCGGGCCGATCGTCACGCCGGGTATCAACGGACTGGCCGCCGACGCCGCCGAGGCGGCGAAAATGCGGGACGTCTTCGCCGGTCAGGTGCCTCTGGGCCGGATGGGACACCCCGACGAGGCCGCTGCCGCCGCGCTCTTCCTCGCCAGCAGCGAAAGCAGCTTCGTCACCGGATCAGAGCTGTTCGTGGACGGCGGACTCAACCAGATCTGACCGCCGCCAGGGTCCTTCGGTTCACGGCGAAGGCCGTCGGAACGATGAACTCACCCAGGACCGGGCGGCGCACGACGCCGTCCCAGGTCGCCGACCACGTCTGTACCGAAACCGCGACAGCCCGTAAGAGAGTACTGAAATGAGCAGCAACATCCACGCCATGGTCGCAAACGTCGAGGTGGACGACCTCGACGCCGCGATCCCGCTGTACCAGGAACTGACCGGAGAGACGGAAGTCCGTCGATTCCCCTATCGCGAGCTCGAATTGGCACTGGTAGGGCCGTTCCTGCTCTACTCCGGCCCCCTTGAGAAGTATGTCTCGCAGCACGGAACCGTCATCGTCGGCTCCCTGGCCCCCGTTCTCGAAGCTCTCGGCAAAGCGAACGCCGAAATCCTCGAAGCTCCCAACGAGGTGCCCAACGGCACCAGAATCGTCGCCCGCCACCCGGACGGTTCCGTCTTCGAATACATGCAACTCCGAGCCTGAGCCCCGCGCGCGACACACCTCGCGTCTCGTCTGCGGACCTCTGGAGCGGCCGGGGCCCGGACGCCGCCGTAGGCGTGGGTCCCGGCCGCCCGCGTGGGCTACCTGAGGCCGAAGGCCCGGTTGACGGTCTGTCGGACACCACCGCCGTTCCGCTGCTCGGCCGTGACACGGATGGACACGAACTTCGCCCGGGCCGGTACGCGGAGTCGGGCGTGCCACGAGCCCCCGTCGTCCTTCAGGGCCTGCGGATGCCAGGAGGCACCGTCGTCGTAGGACACCTCCAGCCCGACCGAGGTGACGGCGTCCTTGGCGGCGTCGCTTCCGAGCACCACGGGGTCGACCGAGAAGTCCGAGGTGCGTGCCGCACGCCCCGCGCTGTCCAGGTCGGTTCCGTAGTCGAGTTGGGCGAGCGGGACGGCCTGATCCTCGGCGGTGCCGGAAACGAAGGTCCACTCCGTGTGCGTGCTGGAGGAGTAGGGGGTCAGGTCGGTGTTGCCCTGCGTGTCGGCGACGAGCCGGTACGGCAGTTTCCGGGGGGCCAGGTCGCCCACCCCGAAGTCGGGCCGTGGGCCGTTCCGCATGAGGAGCCTGTCGCCCTGGTAGAGCGCGAAGCTCCGGGACATCAGGCCCGTGTCACCGCTGTGGGCGGAACCTCCGTCACCGAATCCCGCGAGTGTGCCGCCCATGGCGTCTCCGACACGGTGCGGGACCTCGAAGCTGAGCATGCGCGGCCGGGTGATGGGGCCGAACCAGTTCTCGCCGTGCACGCTGCGCGGTCGATAGCCCGTGATGTCGGTGAAGGTCGACCAGCCGTCGATGGAGGCGTACTGCTGCCATCTGACACCGTTCCCGGCCGAGACCCAGTCGGTGCGGTGCCCGGGAGCCACGGGTTCCCGGGGGAACGGCGGAACGCGCGTGCCTCCGTACACCGAGTACGGGTAGGCAGCCGGCCAGTATTCGTACGACGGACTGTCTTCCCGGCTCTCGAGGATCTGCCGGCCGGCCGGCGGGGAGAAGGTGTTGTCGATGCGGGCGAGGCTGCCGGGGTCCGTGGCCGGCGAGGGGTCCCGCGGCACCCCTCCCTGGTGGTAGTCGGCCAGGTCGTACAGGTACGCCGGTGCGGGATGGGCCTCGACTGCCAGCACCGTCCTGCTCTTTCCCGCGGCGGTGAGGGCGCGGATCATGCGTTCTCCGTCGTCCCGGGTGACCGAGGCGACCGGGACGGATCCGTTCGTGCGCTGGTCCGGATCGCCGTACCAGTCGTATGCGCGGCCGTCTCCGTCGTTGACGACGAGGAGCATGGCCGCCGACGCGGCTCGCGCCGCGGCCGCCCGGTCCGCCGGCGCCACCTTGTCACTGCCGCGGATGACGACGGCCTTGCCGCGGGCGTGCAGGCCGGTGTAGTCGGCGGGCGCGCCGTCGCCGGCGAAGACCGCGTCCACATGCGTGGAGCCGTTGCGGAACGGCGCGGACCCCGGCTGGACCAGCAGGGAGCCGTCCATGCGGTGACCTCCGTACGTGATGGCGAGAGGCGTCTGCTTGGCACGGATCCGCGTGGTGAAGACGAAGCTGCCCCGGGTCACCTTGTCCTTGGTCGGAAGGGCCCAGAGGCTGTCGTACGCGGGTGAGGGCATGAGGATCTCGTGCAGCGCCCGGTCGTCGGCCGGCGTCGGCCGACTGGAGCTGAAGGAACGGTAGAGGTCGATCCGGCTGGTGCTGACGGAGGTCGGCTTGGGGGTCGCCACCTTGATCTGGCGGATGCGCGACGCGTCCAGGTCGACGTTCCGGTCCGACGTCAACTTCAGCTCGGGAACGGTGAGTACGGCGTATCCCAGGGAGTGCGGGCCGTTGCGGCCCGTCACGTCGAGGGTGGAGACGACGGTGTAGGAGCCGGGGGCCCAGCGGCTGGTGAGCGTGCCGTTCGGGACCCACATGACGGTCGTCCTCCCGTCGGCTCCCGTGATCTCGACCTCGCCGCTGACGGGCTTGCCCGCTCGGTCCTTCAGACGGACCGTCAGGTTGTGCTTCTCGGACTCGACGGACAGTCCCGCGGCGGTGTGCACGACGCCGGTCGCGAAGCCGGCGGTGACCTGGGCAGCGTACTGTCCGGGCGGCAGGCCCCGGGGGTCCGCGGTGACCGTCACCGTGGAGGTGCCGTGCGCGGGCACCGTGACCCGGTCGGCGGCGAGCGTGAACACTCCCGCGGGCGTGTCGCCGCGGTCCACCCCGAGTCGCAGGGGGATCGGGTGCCCGGTCGCGTTGGTGTAGATGATCTGCCGCTTCACCGGCTGCGGCTTCCCGACCTTCGACCAGGGGATCAGTCCCGCGTCGACGGACCCGCTCGCGACCACCTGGTCCTGAAGGTACGCGGCGCCCACGTCCAGTCGTCCGGTACCGGCCTGGTAGGGGCTGTAATCCGGTGTCAGGACGCTGGTGCTCATCAGGGCGTCCTTGATCTGCCGGCCGGTCCAGGCGGGATGCTTCTGGGCCAGGAGCACCGCCGCTCCGGCGACATGGGGCGCGGCCATCGAAGTGCCACTGTCCGTACGGTAGTAGCCCTCACCCGAGCTCATCAGCTGTGAGCGGGCGGCCAGGACGTCCACCCCGGGGGCGGTGAGGTCGGGCTTGAGGGCGTCGTCGTTCATCCGGGGTCCCGCGCTGGAGAAGTCGGCGAGGTGGTCGGCGGCGTCCACCGCGCCGACGGTGAGCGCGGCGTCCGCCGTTCCCGGTGCGCTGACGCTGTACGGGGCGTTTCCGGAGTTTCCCGCGGCGATGACGAAGAGGGCGCCGGTCTCCGCGCTGAGCTGGTTGACCGCTTGGCTCAGCGGGTCGTCCTGCGTGTGCCACGCGGGCGTCCCCAGGCTCATGTTGATGACCTTGGCGTGCTCGGTCCGCGCCGCCCATTCCATGCCGGCGATGATGCCGGATATGGGCCCCGATCCGTTGTCGCCCAGGACCTTGCCGACGACCAGGTCCGCCCCGGGGGCGACTCCGCGTTCCTTTCCGCCGGAGGCTGCTCCGGTTCCGGCCACGGTGGACGCGGTATGGGTCCCGTGTCCGTTGCGGTCGGTGACGTCCTCTCCCTCGACGAAACTACGAGCCGCCACCACGCGGTCGGTCAGATCCGGGTGCGTGGCGTCCACACCCGAGTCCAGTACCGCCACCCGGACGCCCGCGCCGGTGCCACCCGCTGTCCACGCCGTGGGGGCGCCTATCTGTGCCGTGGTGTCGGCGAGGTCCGCTCGCGCCCTGCCGTCGAGCCACACCTTGTCGACTCCCGCCGCGAAGGACGGTCCCGTCGCTCCGCTGGAACTCGCGTCGTTCTGTGCCGCCGATCTCAGGGAGGCCTGCCCGCCGGTGCCGGTCAGGGCGTCCCAGAAGACAGGTGTCTTCGACCGTCGAGCCTCGACAGCCTCCGCGTGGACGGACGGGAGGACCAGGGTCGTCCGCGCACCCGGCAGCGGGCTGTCGGACCGCAGCCGCCCGCCGGGAGCGGCGCCCCCGGCGGGAGAGCGCACGACGATCAACGGGAGGGCGGTCCGATGGGCGTCGTCGTAGCCCTGGGCGATCAACTGGGTGATGTCGAAGAGCTGCTTGTCGAGCCGTCCGGCTGCGATGTACGGCATGGCTCTGTCGGGATACACGAAGGTGTCCCGACCCTCGATGGCGACGCGGGCGGATCCGTCCGCTCCCGCGACATGCGAGACGTCGTCCACCGACACCGATCCGTCGGGCTGCTGAGTCGCCGTCACCTTGTCGCCGGTGATCAGCGTCACCGTGACCGGCACGCCCCGCGCCGCGGAGGCATCGGCGCCGACGGCTTGCGCGGCCGGACGAGGGGTCGCGCCGTGGGCCACCCCGGGGGCGGTCAGGGCGGCGGCGAGAACTGTCGCCACCAGAGCGCCTGATCTTCGCGCGGACGGAGAATGCACATTGCCTCCTGGATGATTGATGGACCGGAGCTGATCAGTTCCACCCCGCGCCGCGGGGCGCCCGCCGGTACGGCGGGACCTCGCGGCGCGGGATGTGGTGTGTGTCGGGCCGAAGCGGACGGTGCTGCGGCGCGGGCGTGTCCTGGACGTGGCCCTGTCTGCCCGAGAGGCGTGGGCCCGCCGGGGGTTTCAGGACCTGCCCTGGTTCGGACGTCAGTAGGAGAACTGCTCCAGCCCCGTGCCCCAGCCGTTCACGACCCACCCGGTGCGGGTGTGCGGATCGAGGAAGAGTCCCTGACGGCCGGTGAAGTCGAAGTTGGAGCCGGCGACGGTGGAGTCCACGAGGTTGGCCACCGCGTGGCGTGCCAGTACCTTGCCGGTCGCCGGGTTCAGCACGGTGATCTCGCTCATGGCGTTGTTGTCGGTCTCGACTCCGCTCTCGTAGAGGCTCGCTTCCACGACGACCTGGTGGGTGCTGTCGAGGGCAGGCCAGACCGGACCGTGGGTGCCGGTGTCGACCGCGGTGGACGGGGCCAGCGTCTTCTGGTCGGCGGTCAGCCAGGTGCTGGTGGGGAATTCGCCGCCTTCGGGGTTGGGCTGGGCGGCACCGACGGCGGCGTAGACCTTGTCGCCCTTGCCGTCGGGCAGCAGTGCCGAGACGCACAGCGGCAGCGAGGTGACGGGTGTGACGGTGCCGGTGCTGAAGTTCGCGCCGACCGCGCCGTAGGGGACGCGGCCGCCCAGGCACGGGCCCATCGTTCCGCCGGTGGCGACGAAGACCTCGCCGGTGGAGGCGTCCACCGAGACGTTGTTGTAGGAGCGGTACAGGTTGTCCGGGTTGAGTGCCAGGGACTCACCGACCCGTCCGGTGTTCATGTCGACCGGCCAGATGCGGCTGAGGCCGCGGTCGGGTTCGTAGGTGGTGACCAGGCCGCGGTGGCGCGCCGTGTCCACCGTGCCGCCCTCCAGGTAGGCGTTGCCGCTGATCAGGTCGGAGAGCGCGGTGACCTTCACCGGGGCGCCGGTCGCGGGGTTCTCCACGTCGATCGAGGCGTTCGAACCGGCGAACGGGGTGTGGACGATCAAGGCGTGGCCGCTGGCCGGGTCCGTGCCGAGTACCTCCTGCATCGTCTGCCCGTCGGTGGACTCGGCGAAGGCGGCACCGGCGGTGCCGGTGGAGAGGTCATAGCCGGTGGTGGCGGAACGGTCCAGGTGGTACACCTCGTCGCCACCCGTCAGGGTGAAGGCGTCGGTGGAGATCAGCGCCTTGCCGCCGGAGACGGTGAAGCTCTCCACGGTGCCGGCGACCTGGTCGCCGTCGCGGTACTGCAGGAAGGACGTCGGGGACGCCTGACCGATCGCCGAACCGTGCCGGGTCGCGAGCACCCGCACCGGGTACTGCAGTCCGGTCGGCAGTTTGATCGCCGACAGGTCCAGCACGGCGTGGCCCTTCACCGCGGGCAGCCTGACGGTGAGCGTGGACGGGTGGTTGAAGCCGTCGTCGTCGCGGTGACTTCCGTTCTGGTTGGTGGCGGTGTTCAGCGAGCCGTAGAGCGTGGGCCCGGGCGACAGCACCTCGAACACGGCGCCGTCCGCGCCGGATACACCGGTCGCGTCCCAGTTCACGGTCGCCCTCGGCGCGCTACGGGCGGTGTCGGCGGCGTGCGCGCGGGTGTAGCCGCCGGTGGTCAGCAGCGGGGCGTCGGGCCGTTCGCCGGCGTCAGGCCCGACGCGCAGGGCGCGGAAGTCGCCGTAGACGGGGAGTACCCCGTACAGGTCGGCCTGCTGGATGCCGACGCCGTAGAGCCCGGCGCCGCCTGCCGTGAAGGCGGATGCGGGGATCGTCACGGTGCCCTTGGTGCGGGTGAGGGGAGTGGACCACTGGACGTTGAAGTCGTCCACCGCCGCGCTGGGCGTGTAGTGGCCGACGGAGGAGAGCACCAGGCGCGGGCTGTCCAGATCGCGGACGCCGGTGAGGTCGTAGGAGACGGTGACGGACCGGCCGAGCGGGGTGGAACCGGGGGCCGCCGGGGCGAGTGCCTGTGCATAGGTGGCGTCGTCGGCGAGGAAGGTCAGACGCTGTGAGAGCCCTCCGACCACCTTGCCGCCGCGCAGCGCCTGGAAGGTGACGGGCACGCTGCGGGTGGTGTCGGAGGCGAGCGGCAGCCCGGCGGCGCCCAGCAGCTGGGCGGGCATGAGGCGCAGGCTCGGCGTCCTGCTGGTGAAGACGCCCTTGTCGCCGACCTTCACCCGGTAGGTCAGGCCGCTGCGGTCGCCGGTCATGTCCAGGCCGAGGGTGATCGGCGAGACGGCGTTCTGGCCCGAGGGCGTGCCGTTGCCGTCGGCGGGACCGGACAGGTCGATCGCCGTGGGGTCGGTGGACTCGGTGAACGCGGTGCCGGACTGCGTGGGCAGCAGCTGGCGCTGAGCCACCGAAAGCCGCACGGGCCGGGGCGCGATGCGGTAGCGCTTGGCGAGGACCTTCTCCACGGCGCGGGTCACATCGAGCTGGGTGCCCATGGCGAGTGGCTGGTCGGCCTGCGGGGGCTGGGTGATGGAGTTGCCCGTCGAGACGAGCAGGTCCCGGACTTGACGTGGCGTCAGGTTCTGGTGGGTCGCCTTGGCGGCCTGGAGCACGTCGGCCACGGCGGCCGCGATCTCGGGGGCCGAGGCGGAGGTACCGCCGTTCAGAACGACCTCGACGTCCTGCGCTGTGCAGGGGCTGGAGGTGCACACGTGCATCAGGGACGGCAGGTTGTCGCCGGGGGCGGCGAGGTTGACGCGGGTCCCGAAACCGGAGGAGTAGGCGGCGGAGCCGTTGTAGCGGGTCGTCGGGTAGACGCCCTGCCGGGGGTCGGCGGAACTCAGCGTGTCGTCGGCGGTGGTGGCGCCTGCCGCGATGACGCCGCTGTCGACCACCTTCGAGGGTGTGGTGGTGGGCTCCACGTCGTCGATGTCGGTCTGGGCGCTCGCCTTGGTGGTGGTGTCGGTGGGGGTGCTGCCGCCGTCGGGGCCGACGGAGACGGGCAGGGCGAGCCGGGTGCCGTCGTTGGAGGAGACGACCACGGCGATGCCGGACTTCACGATGGAGGTCAGGGTGGCCCGGATCGTCGGATCGTCCTCCAGGTAGCGGCCGGGGAAGCCGATCGACTCGTCGGTGCCGAAGCCGAGACTGGCGGTGATCACGCTCGGCCGGGGCTTCTGGTTCGCGGCGGCTTTCAGCGCGGCGGTGATGCCCTCGTAGCTGGCCTCCTGCGGCACGACGAGACGGTACTGGGCGCCGGGGGCTATGCCGAGCAGGTCGGTGGCGCCGCTGCCGGTGGCACCGGGGCGCTGCCGGTCGTGCGGCAGTGGGGCCATCATCGAGAAGTCGAGGAGCACCTCGCCGAGGTTCGGGTCCTGACCCTCGGTCGAGCCGAGGGGGTCGAGCTTGGCATCGTTGTCGGCCGTGTAGGTCGGGATGAGGGGCATCGACGGCTCGTCGAGGTAGCGCCGGCCGTTCTTGACGACGGTGGTGGGACCGTACGCGCGCACGTAGTCGTCACCGTTGTCGGCCATCGACTGGTCGGTGAGGTCGCCGATGGAGACGTTGGTGACGATCTGTCCGGTGCCGGGCAGGGCGTGCAGATAGGTGACGGCGTCCGCGAAGGCGCCGGCGGCGTCCACACCCTGGGTGTTGAGGTAGGACTGGAAGGACGTGCTGAGGCCGTCGTTGGCGGGCAGGCCGGTGGTCGGGCCGGGCCCGGGTGCCTTGCGGGCGTCCTGTCGCAGCACGGCCTTGGCGGCCGCGGGCAACTTCACGGGGCCGGTGTTCATCGGCTGCACGGGTGCCTGCTGGGCGGAAGTCCCTTGCTTCGTGCCAAGGGTGTACGGGGTGGCGCGGCTGATCCGGGCGCGTGCGGTGAGCGCGGTGGCGGAGGGGCTGAGCGTGGCACCGAGTCCGGTGCGGCCGGCCGAGCGCGGCACGGGGAAGGCGCGGGTGCGGCCCTGCGGGTCGGTGAGAGTGCCGGTGCCGTCGTCGGCCCAGGCCACCTTCGAGCCGTCCGCGAGGGTCAGGCTGTGGCGTGCGGGCGCGGTCGGTGCGGGGCCGTCGGCGGGCGCCGCGACGGCTGGGCCGGCCGCCACCAGGGGGACCAGCAGAGCCAGCGCGGCGGCTGCCTGTCTTACTTGTCGGTGCATCAATGTGCTCCTTGCGCGCGAGGACTTCGGGGGCGGCGCGGGTGCGGGTCTGCCGGCGCTGGCAGTTCCTGCCGGTCCCCGCCGCCGCGGAGCGCCCGGGCCGTCGGGGCTGGTGTGGCGGTGTACCGGAGTGCGCGGCAGAAGGTGCTGATCACCATGTGACGGGTGCGCCGACGCGGACAAGGAAATACCGGTGCGGCTGAGCGCAGTTGCGCTTTGGCGCGATGCGGGAGCGGCGTGCCGGAGGGCAGTTGGCACCGGTGTGCAGTGGTTGGGGCAGCTTTGCGGACCCGGTCGTGACGGGATGGGAGCGCTCCCTCGGTGGACCGGAGCGCGCGGTACGGGGTTAAGATCGCTGCACTCCCACCGGTGAACGACAGCAGGGGCCGCCCGATGCCCGCGGAACCGCAGGTGCCGCAGATCCCGCAGGTGCCCTGGAGTGGCCTGGGGCTGCCGCCGCTGGCGGGGAGGATCCTGGAGTACCTGGTCGGGCACCCGGAGACGGCTCCCGGCGAGGCGGCGGCGGCCCTGGGCGCCTCGGCGTCCGCCACGGCCCGGGCCCTTCGGCTGCTGGAGTCCGAACTGCTCGCCGTCCGGGTCAGTGGACGCGCGGGCCGCTGGAGCGCCAGCCCGCCGCGCCCGGCGCTCGGCAGCCTCCTGGCCCGCCGCCGCGAGGAGCTGGCGCATCTGGAGACGCACGCCGAGCTGCTGCACGAGATGCACATCTCGGCTACCAACCACCGTTTCGCTTCGGACCAGTTCGAGATCCTCGGCACCGAGGAACGGGTCACCGCGCGCTACGCCCATCAGCTGCGAGCGGCCCGGCACGAGGTGCTGCACCTGGTGATGCCGCCGTACGTGGCGGCGGTCGACGGGGTGCCGGACAGGCTGACCGTGCAAGCGGCGGCGATCCGCACGGGGGTCCGCTTCCGGTCGGTGTACGACAGCGACACCCTCACCGACGAGATATCGCTGGAGACCGCGCGGCGTGGCGTCGAGATCGGTGGCGAGGTGCGGTTGTCCAGCGGCTTGCCGATGAAGCTGGTGATCTTCGACGGCACCACCGCGATCATGCCCTTGCGGCGGGACGACGCGGCGGCCGGCTCGCTGCTGGTCCACTCCGCGACACTGCTGCACGTGCTGGCCGCGCTGTTCGAGAGCCTGTGGGCGCACGGGGTGCCCTGGGGGCAGGAGGGCCGTCCGGTGCCGCCGGCGCCCGCCTCCGACACGCCGAACCCGCGGGCACGCGAGGTGCTGCGGCTGCTCTCGCTCGGCATGAAGCAGGAGTCGATCGCCCGCACGCTGGGGGTGAGCCGGCGCACGGTGCAGAAGGACATCAGCGACATCGGCACGGCGTTGGGCGCGCGTAACCACTTCCAGATCGCGCTGCTCGCGCAGGAGCGCGGCTGGCTGGCTCCGGGCGGGTGAGTCCGCCCCTCCGGGAGCCGCCCGTTCGGGCGGTCGGGAGGCGCAGCGGACACCGGCGATCACCGTGCCCCGGCGCCTCGACCCGCTACCAGCTCCCGCCCCTCGTCGCCGCGGGGGGTGCCGCACATGAGGGGGCCCACGGCCACGCTCACCTGCGGTAAGGGCCGCCCTCAAGAGCCGGCGCCTCCGCGGGGCGCATGGTGGTCCACCTCGCAGATCCCGGTTTCCAACAGGGCCCGCGCCCAACAGCGATCTGCCCTCAGCCACAGGCCGGCCGCAGAAAGGCCGGCCGGCGATTCCGTCGGGGCCGCGTGGCGCTGTGCGCGAGCGTGCGTGACCCGTCGGGCGGCCTGGGCGTGCGGCGCGCGGGCGTAGGCTCCCGGGCATGAGAATTGGTGAGCTCTCCAGGCGCACGGGGGTGAGTCCCCGCTCGCTGCGGTACTACGAAGCTCAGGGCCTGCTGACCAGCGCACGCTCCGGCGCCGGCCAGCGTCACTATCCCGATGCCGCGGTCCAGCGTGTGTCGCTCATCAGGCAACTGTTCGATGCGGGTATGTCCAGCCGGGTGATCGCGACGGTGCTGCCGTGCGTGGAGACTCCCGCCGACCCGGACACCGTCCAGCTGGCGTTCGCGGTGATGACGCGTGAGCGGGACCGGATCGATGCCGACATCGTGCGCCTGGTCGAGACCCGGGACGCGCTCGATGCGCTGATCGAGGCCAACACCCGGCACAGGGCGGAGCTCTCGACGGCTCCAGGATCGGTGGCACGGCCGGCCTGATGCTGTGACCTGCGTCTCAACCGGTTGCCCCTGACATCGGTGTGAGAGGTGAGGATGCCCGTACGGCCTCGGAATCACCTGGGGCGGTCACACTTAAGGCGGCAGCACATGGGGCAGGCGTGGGGTTTCGTCAGGTACGGCGGGCCCGAGGTGCAGGAGTTCTTCGATCGTCCCGATCCCGTTCCCGGGCAGGGTGAGGTGCTGATCCGGGTCGAGGTCGCCGGCGTGAATCCGCTCGACCACCTGCTGCGCGAGGGTCTGGTCTCCGGGCTCGACGGCGGGCGTCCGTTTCCTCGCGTACTGGGCATGGAGGCAGCAGGAACCGTCCTCGCCCTGGGCGAGGACGTCGACGGGCTCGAGGTGGGTGACGGGGTCTTCGGCTTCGCCCTGACCGGTGGCGGCACCTACGCCGAGACGACCGTGCTGTCCGCGTCGAACACCGCACGTATCCCGGAAGGCCTGTCCATGACCGCGGCGGCCACGCTGCCGGTGGCGGGGACGACCGCGGTGGATGTGCTCGACCAACTCGGTCTCCCGGCCGGTGCGGCAGTCCTGGTCAACGGGGTCGGCGGCGGGGTCGGCCTCGCCGTCGCCCGGCTGGCCGCCGAGCGCGAGCTGCGCGTGATCGGCACAGGCAGTAGCGCGAAGCGTGAACACGCCGAGGCCGCCGGGGTGCGGTTCATCGACTACACCGCCGGGGACGTCGTCGCCGCGGCACGCGACCTGGTCCCGGACGGCTTCGACGGGATCGTCGACATGGTCGGAGGCACCTCGCTGCGGACGGTCGCTCCTCTGGCGCGGGATCCCCGCAACGTCATCGCTGTGGGTGACATGTCCGTGCCCGAGGTCGGTGGGCGTTTCGTCGAGCGTCGCCTCGACCGCGAGAACCTGGAGCGGTCGGCCCGGCTGGCCCTCGACGGAGTCCTCGCGCCCGTGATCACCGCGGTCCATACGCTCTCCGACGCCCCGGCTGCCCTCGCCACCGTCGAGAACGGTCACACTTCGGGCAAGGTCGTCATCAAGGTGGCATGAGAAGTGCCCGGCCTGCCGACGCCAGGAACGAGCCGCACCCAGGAGGGCCCTGTTCTCGTACGGTTGCTGGGAACAGACAGGTGGCACGGGGGAACGCTCGGCCCCGCGATCACGGCCGGGCGACGCACGCGGCGGCGTCCGCGTGAGCCGGAGAAGGACGCGTCCCGCGCGACGGGGCCCGCCCGGCCCGCCCCTGCGGCGGGCCCGGCGGGGCCGGACTCTCGCCCAGGGCGGTGAACCGCCGGTCACCACCGTGTGGGCACTGGTCGCCGGGCGGGTGCAGCCGATCTCCGGGGGCCACCTGGGTCCGCAGGTCCAGGACGTCACCGATGAGGAGGTCGTAGACCAGGATTGCGATCACGCCGCCGAGGAGGGGTGCGCCGAGGGGCACCCAGAAGCAGTCGTTGAAGGAACCGGGCCGAGTGCCCGGTGAAGCGAGTTCCCCCCAGCCCGTGGCCCAGGCGAACACGCGTGGGCCGAGATCACGCGCGGGGTTGATGGCGTAGCCCGCGTTCGCGCCGTACGGCAGGCCGATGGCGGCGACCGCGAATCCGACCACCTGTGCGGCGACGTAGGGCATGACCCTGCGCCAGGGGAACCGAAGCTCGTCGTGGCTCCCGCGGTCCGGCCCGAACCCGGCAAGCAGTGGACGACCGTCCCACGGTCGTGGCCGACGACGGCACGTCACCTGGCCCGACACGTCACCCGGGAGCCACGAGGGCAGTTGGGACTTCGTGCGCCCGTCCCGGTTCCGGCGTCGGGGCGGACTGCTCGGCGAATGTCTCGCCGAGTTGCTCGGAGCCGGGGCGGTACGGGAACCGTGTGACCCGGTGCGGAAGTCCGCGTTCGACATCGCTGCGCTGCTGAAGTCCCGCCGCGAAGAGCTGTTGCGCGAGGTGCTGCTGCGTCGGACGGTTCGCCGCGGCCCAGGAGGCGTCCACCTGACCTTTGAACTCCGCGTCCGGTGGCAGCGTGGCGAGGTCGACGAAGTGGTTGACGTCCTTGATGGTCTGCAGGTGGAAGGACGCGACGCGCGACGCCAACGCATCGACGAACCGGTCGAGTTCGGCGTCGGGAAGGCACGGTTCACGTATCCGTGCTGCTCGGCCCGCACCCCGTCCAGGTCGAGGCCGTCGTAGAGGATCGCGAACGTGCGGCCCCGCCCCACCGGCCCGGGCAGGCGAAACGCATGTCGGCGGCGAGCAGGAACTCGCTGCCTGCGCCTCGTGCGGTACCCCTGCCGCGTTCCCGCAGCGCCGCAGCCTTCGGTGCGGCGGGTCGGCTCCGCTGCGGCGAGGACCCCCTCAATACCTTCACACGTTCGTAGCCGGACCGCTACGTGTTTCCGTGCATGAACCACATATACTGATTGCATCGTCAAGTAAATGTCCCGTGGCGCCTTGTCGCGGGGCGCCTCGGTCATGGGGTGGCGGCTCGCCCGGCAGCGTGGCCGGTGCGGTCGTCTCGTCCCTGGATCTGCGACGACGGCCCTCCGGAGCTACTGGTCCGGGCGGGCCGCACGCGTTGGAACAGGTTCGACAGCAGGTGGCCGGTCAGTTGTCTCGACCGGCCGTCGAGGGCTCCGGCATACGCGGGCTTCGCCGGCGACCTGATCAGCGGTGTGCTCAACGACCTTCAACTTCTGAGTTCCCGTAAAGGACCAAGCACCTTGCACAAGAGGAAGACGCGGCGGAGGGTGTTCGTCGCCATCGCGGTCGGCACGCTGGCCGCGGGCGGCCTGGCCGTTCAGCCGCTTAGCGCGCTGGCCGACACGAGCGCCACCGCGAACAGTTCGGGCGACACGCGCCAGCAGGACTTCACCTCCGCAGCCGCCGAGTACCACGTTCCGTCGAGCGTCCTGCTCGGCCTGGCGTACCAGGAGTCGGCCTGGGAGTCGCACGGGGCGCAGGCCAGCGCGGACGGCGGCTACGGGCCCATGCACCTCACCGATGTGACCCCGGCCATGATGGCCACCGGTGACGCGGGCGCGGTCGGGCGCAGCGACCTGAAGTCGATGGCCGCGAACCCGGCGCTGCACACCCTGCAGGCCGCCGCGAAGCTGACCGGTCTGTCCGAGGACGCGCTGCGCAAGGATCCCGCGGCGAACATCCGTGGCGGCGCGGCCCTGCTGGCCTCGTACGAGAAGCAGGTCGTGGGCGGCGCTCCGGAGGACCCGTCCCAGTGGTACGGCGCTGTCGCGCGCTACAGCCAGTCGCCCCGGAAGCAGGACGCGAAGGTCTTCGCGGACCGCGTGTTCTCCACCATGCGCAGCGGCATGGGCGTCACCACCAAGGACGGCCAGCGGGTCCGGCTCGATGCGGCGCCCTCGGTGAGCCCTGCTCTCGCGCAGGTGGACCGGCTCCACCTGAAGAACGCGGCGGCCACCGACACCGAGTGTCCGCCGGCCGTGCCGTGCACCTTCGTGCCCGGATCCCAGGCGGGACTGCAGGTCTCCAACCGCCCGGCCAACGGCATCAAGATCGACACCATCGTCATCCACGACCTGGAAGGCACGTACGACTCCGGCGTCGCCAGTCTGGCCAACCCGGCCAACGGCGTGTCGACGCACTACGTCATGCGGTCCTCGGACGGCGCGGTGACGCAGATGGTGCCCACCAAGGACATCGCCTTCCAGGCGGGCGACTACTCCACGAACCTGCACTCCATAGGCATCGAACACGAGGGCTACGCCGCGCAGGGCGCCACCTGGTACACGGAAGCCCAGTACCAGTCCACGGCCTACCTCGTGCAGTACCTGGCTCACCGGTTCGACATCCCGCTGGACCGCCAGCACATCCTGGGCCACGACGACGTCGCGGGGCCGAGCCTGTCCGGTGTCCGCAATCAGCACTGGGACCCGGGGCCGAGCTGGGACTGGGACCACTTCATGAAGCTGGTCGGTGCGCCGCTCAGCGGGATACGTGCCACCGCGCCCGTGGGCTCGGTCGTGACCATCGACCCGGTCTTCGACACCAACGTGCAGACGGTCCGGGTGTGCCCGGTCGACGACCCGACCGGTGCGACCCCCTCCTGCACGGAGCGGGAGCAGAAGTCGAACTCCGTCTACCTGCGCACCGCTCCGGACGCGGCGGCTCCGCTCTTCGGTGACCAGGCGATCCACGGCACGGCCGCGGGCACGGACGAGATCAGCGACTGGGGCAGCACGGCGCAGGCAGGTCAGCAGTTCGTCGTCGCCGATGAGCAGGGCGAGTGGACCGCGATCTGGTACAGCGGTGCCAAGGTGTGGTTCTACAACCCCGACGGCCAGAACACCAAGCAGGTCTACGGTGTGAAGGTCATCAGCCCCGCCGGCACCGCGCCGGTGTCCGTCTACGGGACGAGCTACCCGGACGCTTCGGAGTACCCGGCCGGTCTGGGCGCCTCGGCGCAGGCCCCCATCAGCGGGTACAGCATTCCCGCCGGCCAGGCGTACGTGGCCACCCAGGCGCCGTTCGCGACGGTCGACTACTTCAAGACCAGCGGCACGGTCGTCACCGGTGCGAAGACGATGTACACCATCCAGTTCAACCACCGTGTGGCCCTCGTGTACTCCGGCGATGTCACCGCGACCACCGCGGTCCATCACTGGGAGGACGGGGCCACGGGCTGACAGTCCCCGCGCCGGCGGCAGCGGTGGGGGGGAGCGGGTTCAAGACCCGCTCCCCCCTCGACCCCGTCCAAGCCGTGCCAGGGCACCCGTCACGAGGGCGGCCGTGCCGGTCTCCAGCGTGAGGCGGACGCTCGGCAGGTAGCGGGGCGAGTGGTTCGCGGGCAGGGCCCGGAGTTTCTGCGCGGCACCGGTGCCGGGCGCGGCCGACCACTGCGCGGGTCCGGTGGAGCCGAGCATCCAGTAGGCGCCGCGGATTCCGGGCCGCCCGTGGAGATGGGCACCGGCGCCGGTCAGGAGCGGGAAGTCCTCGGTCGCGGTGGCGCCCGGCCACCCGGTGACCCGGCCGGCTCCGAAGCGCGCCCGGTGGGCGTCGCGGACGGCGGCGGCGACCTCCGGGTCGGGGAGTGTGACACCGGAACGGGTCACCGGGGTGACGGTGACGCGGGGTGTCACGGCGGCGGCCGAAGCCTCGGCGCGGACCACCCGTTGCACGGCGGCGACGGCCCGGTCGAGGGCGGTCTCGGTGAACGCGCGTGCGGTGACGTGCAGTTCGGCGCGAGAGGCGATGACGTTCCCGGCATGCCCCGCGTTACCCGTGCGCAGCGAGGACGCCGTGACGACGAGCCGTTCCGCGGGATCGGCCTCGCGGGCCGCGACGGACGCGAGCCGCGTCACGACACCGGCGGCGGCCAGCAGCGGGTCGGCGGTGAGATGCGGGGTGGCGGCATGGCCGCCGTCGCCTTCGAAGACCACCTCCAGCGTGACGCTGCCGGCCAGCACGGGCCCGTCGGCGTGCGCCACCATGCCGGCCGGGAAGGGCGCGGTGTGCTGGGCGAGGACCTCGTCGGGCGGGGTGATCCGCTCGTACAGGCCGTCCTCCAGCATGGCCCGGGCGCCGCTGAGTGTCTCCTCGGCGGGCTGTCCGACGACGAGGAGTGTGCCGCGCCAGCGGTCGCGGCGGGAGGCGAGCCAGCGGGCCGCCGCCGCCGCGCACGCGAGGTGGGCGTCGTGCCCGCAGGCGTGCATGACCGGGACCCTGCCGCCGTCCGGGCCGGGCACGGTGACGGTGCTCGCGTAGGGCACGCCGGTGTCCTCGGCGACGGGCAGGGCGTCGAGTTCGGCACGCAGGAGTACGGCGGGACCGTCGCCGTTGCGGAGCTCGGCGGCCACGCCGTGACCGCCCACCTCACGCACGACGCGGAAGCCGTCCGACGCCAGCCAGTCGGCGAAGCGGCCCGCCGTGCGGCGCTCGGCTCCGGAGAGTTCGGGATGGCGGTGCAGGTCGAGGTACAGCTCCGCGGTGGGCGTCAGCAGCGCGGCGAGGCCGGGGGCGGCGATGTCTGCGGCGGGGGCGGGGCGGCCGAGGTTCGGGCCGGCGTCGGGTCTGTGCCGGTGGTCGCTCATGTGCGGTCTCCTGGGATGGGTGTCAGCGGGGTGACAGCGGACGGCGAGGGTGGTGACGGCCGCGCCGCGTAGAAAAGGATGTGCCGCAAGTCCCCGAAGTTCAGGGGGCGTTCGGCGCACCACCGGGTGGAGCCGTCCCGTTCCGCCCGGCGTCGGGTCCCGCGTACCAGAAGGAGTCGTCATGGCTGACAACACCCTTGCCTCTCTCGCCCAGGAGATCCTGGACCTCGAGTCCGAGACCTTCGAGATCACGGACTACTCGGACGCCAGCGAGGTCATGCTCGGCTCCTCCACGAGCTGCTCCTCGACGAGCACCTGCTCCAGCACCACCAGCACCACCTCCTGCACCGCCTGACGTTCCCCGTCCGGCCGCGAGGGTCCTCGGCGCTTCCACGCGGCGGGGACCCTGTCGTGCGCCCGCCGCCGTCAGGGAAACGGGTGCGGCACGAGCCGCAGGTGACCGTCTTCGAGTGGCGTCGGCACCAGGCCCGCGCGGTACGGTGCGGTCCGCAGCCGCGGCATGTGCAGCGCACGTTGGCGCAGCCATCCGAAGTCGATGGGGAGCAGCCCCGGAGCGAGCGTGGCGACCGTGCGCAGACCCATGCGGCGCTGCTCGGGCGTGGTCTGGTCGACGGCGACGACGTCGCACCCGGCCGAGACCAGCAGGTCGCGCAGGAGCGTCAGGTCGTCACGGAGGTCGCCCGTGCGCGGCCGCCGCTCCTGCCATCCGCCGAACAGGCCGGACAGGGAAGCCACTTGTGGTGGAGCGAGGTAGCTGTGC
Source organism: Streptomyces sp. NPDC059224 (assembly GCF_042754285.1). Lineage (NCBI taxonomy): Bacteria > Bacillati > Actinomycetota > Actinomycetes > Kitasatosporales > Streptomycetaceae > Streptomyces > Streptomyces sp. NPDC059224. Next base: position 30,998 of record NZ_JBHZAN010000004.1, on the reverse strand, counting down.
GCATGATGGCGCATGGCCGGCAGTCCGAAGAGCGCGGCGTGGTCGGGCAGTTGCCTGACCAGTTCGAAGTCCTCTGCCATGGCGGTGAGTTCGGCGGGCCGCTCGGCGACCTGCCGGGGCAGGTGCGGGATGTAGGTGAGGATCTCCGAGATCGCGGACTCCACCGCCGTCTCCGGGTCGAAGGACGCGCCGGCGGCGAACGCCAGGGTGCCGGGCCCGTCGTCACGGCGGACGGCGAGCCCGGTGACGACCGGCAGCGGCAGGTCGACCCGGTTGTCGAAGACGTGGACGTCGTAGCCCTGGAGCGCGGCCCGCGCCACCATGGCCCGCACCTGGGGACCGCGCACCGAGTCCAGGTCGATCTCCGGCAGCGGCAGACCGCCGTACCAGCCGAGCAGGAAGGCGTCCCGCTCGACGAGTTCCAGCAGGCCGAAGAGGATGGCCTCCTCCGGGGAGCCGCCGGTGGCACAGCCGTTGGAGCATTCGAAGACGAAGTTGTCCTCGCGGGTCCCGGCGCTGTAGTAGACGAGCCGGGCCGGGACGAGCACCGGCCGTTCGTCGCGCAGGGACCAGCCGGCGACCCACGGCATCGGCCGGGCCGGGTCGAACGGCTCGACCATCGGATCCTCGGCGTAGGTGTGCGGCGCGTACAGGCCGCAGGAGCGCGGGTCCAGGGCGCGGTCGCCGAGCTCGTCGAAGGAAGCTGTGACGACGGGGGCGCGGTGCCGGCGGTGGGTGCCCGCGTAGCGTTCCAGCCCCTCCAGGAAGGCGAGGTCGCGGCTGCGGACGAAGGAGTTGGCCTGGCCGCTCCAGGTGACGTCGGTGAGTCCGGCGTAGCCGCGCATGAAGACGCTGCCGGCGACGGGCGCGGTGGTGGGGGAGGTGACGTCGATCCAGGTTCCGCCGCCGAGTACCCCGCACACCGGGTTGGCGAGGCCCTTCACGGGCAGCGGGTAGTCGGCGGGGCGGCGCAGCCGGTAGGCGTCCGGATGCGGTTTGGGGCGGGTGGCGAGCGGTCCCACCACGGCCTCCTGCGCGGCCTGCCGCGCTGCCTGTTCGGTGAGCGGGCGGCAGTACGGGCACATCGGCTCCGGCACGAGCGGGAAGGTTCGTACCCGCAGGCTCTCCAGGTCGAGTTCGGTGACCCGGGGGAGTGCGGCGTCGGGGCCGTCCGGGGTGTGCCGGGAGGCGCCGGAGGCGATGAGCCGGTGCAGGGACCAGACGGCGTCCACCGTGTGGTCGGGCAGGGCGGGCCAGTGGCCGGCGGCGGTGGTCGCTGAGCCGGTTTCCAGTGCCTCGCGTTCGGTCCGGGTGCGCAGTCGCTGCCGGCGCATGGCCAGGCACATGCCGCAGGCCGGTCCGGCGTCCGCGGTGCCGCCCCAGGGACCGAGCAGCACGGCCTGAGCGGTGAGGTGCACCGCGGCGGTGTGCGCGGGCGCGGCCCGGCCGGGACGCGCGCCGGCGGCGTCGGTGTCGCCGGGGACGGCGGAGGCGACCGGTACGTCGGAGGCGACCGGCACACCGGCGTCACCGAGCACGTTGGCGTCGCCGATCCGGGACACGGCGGGAGCGGGCAGGCCCGCGGCCGCGGCGCGGGCCGCCAGCCGGGCCTGGAGGTCCGCGCGGGCGGCCTCCAGGGGGGACAGGGCCGTCGCGGGGGCGGTGAAGGGGGTCATGGCCGGTTGCTCCAGCGGAAGATCCGGGTGGCGATCAGCCCGAAGACGACGGCGAAGACGGCGAGTCCGGCGCAGTCCACGCCGATGTCACCGAGGTCCCCGCGCCCGCCCATGGCATCGGTCAGGCCGTCGTTCAGGTAGTGCAGCGGCAGCACCTTGGCGACCGTGCGCAGCCAGCCCGGCATCAGGTCGTCGGGGAAGAACGAGCCGGACAGGAACGCCATCGGCACCATCACGATGTTGGCGATGGCGGCGACCGCCTCCGGGGTGTCGGCGACACTGCCGACCACCAGACCCATGGCGAGGAACGCGGTGACGCCCAGCACCAGCAGCGGCAGCGCCGCCCACCAGGGCCCGTTCAACTGGAGCCCGAAGAACGGCAGCAGGGCGACGGCGGTGAACAGCACGGCCTGCACGAGGGCCACGCCCAGCGCGACCGTCCAGCGGGAGGCGAGCAGGGTGCGCAGCGGGGTGGGGGAGCGCCAGATGAGGCGCAGCACGTCGTCCCGGCGCCACTGCATGAGGGCGAAGCCGACGGAGAACACGGCGGCGTTGCCGACGCCCCAGGACAGGACGCCCGGGCCGATGTAGTTGATGGAGGACAGGCCGCCGTCGACCTGCTGGCCCCGGAAGATGAGGCCGAAGAGGATCAGGAAGGCGAGGGGGAAGGCGAAGGTGAAGAAGAGGGTCGTTCTGTCGCGCACGCTCGCGACGTAGGTGGCCCTGGTCAGTGCGGCGTACGCGCTCAACGGTGGTGCTCCGATCCGGTGTGGGTCAGCTTCAGGTAGGCGTCCTCGAGGGTGGCGGTGCGCACCGAGACCGTGGAGATGTCCACGAGGTCGCCGAGGGCGGTGAGGACGCGGTTGGCGGCGGTGGTCTCGATGACGAGTTCGTCGCCCTCGACGGCGGCGCGGTCGACCCCGTCCAGCGCGAGGGCGTCCTTCGCCGAGAGGTCCGCGGCCGGCAGCAGCAGCCGGGTGGGCGCGGCGAGGGAGCGGATGAGGCCGCGGGGCGAGTCGAGCGCCACGAGCCGGCCCTCGGCGATGATCGCCACCCGATCGCACAGCGCCTCGGCCTCGTCGAGGTAGTGGGTGGTGCAGATGATGGTGCGGCCCTCGGCACGCAACGAGCGCAACAGGTCCCACAGTTCGCGCCGGGCCTCGGGGTCGAGGGCGGCGGTCGGCTCGTCGAGGAAGATCATCTCCGGCTCGTTGAGCAGTGCGGTGGCGACCGCGAGCCGCTGGCGCTGGCCTCCGGAGAGGTGGTCGATCCGGGCGTTCTCCTTGTCGGTGAGGCCGACGCGCTCCAGCGCGGTGCGCGCCACGCCCGGCTCCATGCCGTACAGCGCGGCGACGGTGCGCAGGTGCTCGACCGCGGTGAGCCGGGCGAAGAACGCCGACGCCTGGGTCTGCACGCCGATCCGGGCCAGCAGTGCGGTGTCGCGCGGCCAGGGGCTCCTGCCGAGGACGGTGACGGTCCCGGAGTCGGCCTCGCGCATCCCCTCGACGATCTCCACCAGGGTGGTCTTGCCCGCGCCGTTGGGGCCGAGGATGCCGAAGAACTCGCCGTGCCGCACGGTCAGGGAGACGCCGTCGAGGGCCGTCACCTCCCCGTACCGCTTGGTGACGCCGGCCAGGACGACGACCGGCTCGGTCTCCGTGCCGCCGGGGACGGCCTCGGTCTGCGTGTCGGGTCCGCTCATCTCGCCTTTCCTTGGGTGCGGTGACGGCTCCGGGACGCCGGCGGCGCCCTCGGTGTCCGTCCGTGCCGCGGCGGACCGCCCCGGCACACGTTCGATGGGTGCGGCGGCGGGCCGGGCCCGCCGCCCGCCGGGAGACTCGGCGGGAACAGCCGCCGGGGCCGCTGCCGGGCCGGCCGAGGGGGCCGGGGCGCGGCGGGCGCGCAGGGCGCGGCCGAGCGTGCCGAGCGCCCACAGCAGCAGGAGGGCGCCCAGCAGCGCCGGCGGCAGCGCCCAGGCGAGCACGGCCAGGTGGTCGGGCAGGACGGTGCGCAGCGCCGCCCCGCACAGCACGAGCAGCGCCGCGCACTGCACCGCGGTGAGCACTGCGAAGCCCCCGTACACCAGGCGCAGCCGGGCGGGGTAGGCGCCGAGGCCCGGGCCGCGGCGCAGCGGTGCCCGCAGGGCGAGCGCCGTGAACGTGCGGCTGCCGGCCGCGAGATCGATGACCGCGAGCGCGTGCCCCAGCGCCTTGTAGCCGTCGAGGGGTGCCAGCGGCAGCAGGTTGGCGAGGCCGCAGACCGTGCCGAGGAGCAGCAGCGCGCCGAGCGCGGGCCGTGCGTCGGCGCCGGGCGGCAGCAGCGCCCACACCGGGTAGAACGGCACCAGGAAGAGGATGTTGGCGAGGACCCCGGCGCAGGCGGTGGCCACCTTGCGGCCTCGGCCGCCCAGGAACTGGACGTCCTCGATCTCGCAGTACAGATAGGTGGCGCCGAGGATCCAGCGCAGCCCGATCTCGGTGACCCGGCCGTTCCAGGCACGCGCGGCCAGGCCGTGGGCCAGTTCGTGCAGGGCGAGGCTGCACCACAGGACGCAGCCGACCGCGAGGAGCAGTACGGGCTGCCGGGCCGTCTGTTCCGTCTGCCGCCACAGGATGCCCCACTGGACGGCGACGGCCGTGACCATCGCGACGGCCAGCACGACGAGCACGCCCGGCACCGCGGGCCGCCGCAGGGGAGCGGTGGCGCGGTGCAACTGGTCCATCAGCGCGGGCGCGTCGGCGACCAACCGGGTCCGTCCGGCCAGCAGCCCGTTCGGCCGGGGGGCCGGCGTTGCGGCGGCGGGCGGTGCGGCGGGCGCGGGGGCGCCGTCGAGGAGGCCGCGGCCGTGCAGCAGCCGCAGCAGCTGTCCCCACTGCGCCTCGCCGAGGCGGGTGCCGAACTCTCCGGTGTACTCCCGGCCGATCTCCTCCAGCGTGCGGGTGCCGTCCAGGCGGGTGATGAGGAAGTGCTCCTTGGGGCCGACCTCCATGCGCCGTCCGGTGCGCGGATCCTTCAACAGGTGGATGCGGGCCGCCCCGCGCACCAGGCTCGGGCCGGCCACGATGTCCGGGCGGACGCGTGGCCGGGTCGCGAGGAAGACGTCGGCGCTCACTCCTCGCCGTCCGGGGATCCGTCGCGCAGGGCGCGGGCGAGGACGTAGGAGAGGAACGCCTCGTCGCGGATGGTCATGCTCAGCCGGTTGTTGGTCATGTGCATGTACGGCGAGAGCAGCATGGGCAGCGCGTACGCGGGGTCGGTGGCGTGGATGTCCCGGGTGCCGTCCCAGGAGCGGAACGTCAGCTCACCGGCCCGGGCCAGGCCGGCGGCGCGGTCGCGGAGTTCGGCGCAGTGCGTGGCCCAGCCGAGCAGGAACACCGGAAGCCGGTGCAGCTCGCCCGTGGCGACCGCCTGCCGGATGCGCCGGAACCGCTCGGGCAGCCGGTCGCCCATCGCGTTGTAGGCGCGGTCGTAGCCCTGGTCGGCCGTGAACGTGGTCCCGCTGAACGCCTCGTTCCAGAAGGTGTGATAGCTGTCCAGGAAGCCCAGCAGGGACTCGTCGTCGGCGAGGAAGGTGCCGGACATGACCATCATCAGCTGGGCGGACAGCCCGAGCAGCACGGTCCGCAGATGCAGGTTCATCGTGCGGGCGGCCTCGATGACCAGGTCGCTGGAGTGCTGGAAGTGCCACTCGGCCAGCTCGATCCCGGCGGGCCCGCCGTACTTGCCGAACTCGGGATCGTAGGGGCGCTCCTCGAAGGAGTTGTTGGGCCGCAGCTTCATCCGACCGTCCTCGCCCAGGTATCCGGCGCGCTGCTCCTCGCTGTACTCCAGGGTGAAGAGGGTCTCGTAGAGGTCGGCGAGGAAACCGGCCTTGACCTCGTACAGGGCCGGTCGCCCGCGCAGGAACTCCTCCAGCGCGGCGCTTGTCCGCTCCCGCACCAGCTCCGCGTCCGCGGCCCGCCGCGGCTTGAGCCGCAGCCGCAGGTGGGGGCCCTCCAGCCAGTAGTTGATGAAGAAGTACCCGTCGAGCAGGCCCTCCTCGGTGAGGGCGTCCACCAGCGGCCTGATACAGGTCAGCAGCAGCGGGCGGGGGCTCGCCGCGTAGAAGACGTGGACGGCCAGCCACTCGCCGGGGGCGTCGCCGGCAGCCTCGCCGGCGGTCGCGTCCAGGGCGCGGGCGTCGGGGGCGGTCGTATCGGAGCCGGAGCCGGGGGAGTGGGAGGGGAAGGGGGAGGGAAGGGGTGCGGTCATCGGGTCGGGTCCTCTTCGGGCAGGCCGGCCGGGCCGGGCAGCATCTCGACGGCGAGTTCGGCGACGTGCCGGCCGTGCGGGGAGGTGACGTACAGCTCGTCCTCGCCGGGCAGCATCTCCTCGAAGACGCACCGGGCGCGTCCGCCGGCGAGGAGCCCTTCGAGGGCGATGAGCGACAGCGGACTGTCGAAGTCGACGTATTGGGGCTTGGAGCCGCCGAACCAGGCGCCGGCGCTCTCCTCGCCGTCCGCGGCCTCCCCGTGGACGGTCACGAAGACCCGGCCGGGCAGACCGTGCCGGGTCCGCCAGCGGTGCCAGGCGAGGTACCAGTCGCTGTCGGCGGTGCCGGGAGCCCGCTGCGGCAGGCTGCCGTCGGCGGCCGTCCAGGAGCGCCGCTGGAGGACGAGGGAGTGGTGGCGGACCCGCGGCCGCCGCGTGACACCGTCCTCGGCGGGACCGGCCGGCACTCCGCGCCACACGTCCAGCACGGAGCGGGCGGTCGGGGAGAACAGCAGCAGGGTGCGCGGGATCTCGGGCAGCACCATGGGGACGAGGTAGCCGAGGTACAGCGGGACGACCTCGCGGTCGAGACGTCCCGAGCGCAGGATCAGCCGGTCGCCGGCATCGTCGTGCACGGCGTACAGGTCGTCCAGGGACAGCCGTGCCTCCTCGGGCGCCGTGCTGTTCTCACCGGGACAGACGATCTCGTAGTCCGTCAGGGCGCCGTGCAGGTTGAGGTTGGTGGTGGCGGCACCGGCGGTGATCTCGGCGAAGACCGCGCCGGGTGGGCACAGCCGTCGCAACTCGTCGCGCAGCGCCGCCGTCAGACCCGGGCCTGCCACGCCCGGGCCGTCGAAGCAGTGGGTGAAGCGGGTGAAGGGGAAGCACAGGCCGCCGAAGGAGTCGTTGAGGACGGCCCGCAGCTCGCCGTCCCGGCGCCCTGGCTGGAGGAAGTGGCTGTACGGCTGGAAGGCGGGCGCGGCCCCGCCGAGCGCCCCGGCCACCGCGTCCACGGTGGCATCGTCGAGGACGAACTCCTCGGCCGCGGGCGGGAGTCCGGCCCAGCCGGTACGCATCCGGGCGGTGAACGCGGACCGGGCCCGGTCCAGGGCGGTGATCTCCGGCATGCCGAGCCAGTTCTCCTCCGGGGCGTGGCTGCCGTCCGGGAGGAAGTCGTCCTTGGTGGCGGTGAACTGGAGGTACTGCCGGAAGATGTCCTCGTGGAAGTCGTGGACCAGGCGCAGCAGGTCGTCGCAGCGTCCGCCGCGGCCGTAACGGGCGAGGAAGAAGCCCTTGAGGGTGAGCCGTTGCGGCAGTGCCACGTCGAACGCGGGCAGGACGCGGCCGATCGAACGCAGCGGGCCGGCCAGGGCGGTCCACTCGGTGAGGTCGGCGGTGGTGGTGCCGGCCGAGACGTCCTCGTAGAGCAGGGTCTGCGGCAGCGTGGGCCGATCGGCGCCCAGTTCGGTCTGAAGCGCCGTGAGGTCGGCGCGCAGCTCGGTGAGCAGGGTCCGGCGGGTGTCCAGGTCCGCAGCCGGGTAGCGCTCGACGACGCCGCCGGGGACGTCGAGACGGGTGGCGAGGGCGTCGGCCCAGGGACGGTCCAGCGCGCGCAGCGCACGCTGGAAGGCGCGCAGCGGGTCGCCGCTGTGCACCCCGGTGTCGAGGCTGGGCAGCTGCAGCATGCCGAGGTCGATCAGGGCGGTCAGGTAGTGCTCGGCCTCCTCGGCGCCGGCGCCGGTGGTGGCGGTCAGCCAGCGCGCCAGGTCGCCGTGGCGCAGCACGCCCTCCTTGCCGCGCAGCAGCGCGAGCATCCCGTCGAGGGTGCCCTGCCTGCGGAGGAAGAAGAGCCGGTCCTGCGCCGCGTCGAAGCTGACCGTGGCGCTGTCGTCACCGGCGCTCACCGCCCGCTGCACATAGCGGACGCGGTCCTCGTCCAGTTTCCAGCCGGAGGCGAGGGTGACCGGCAGGTCGGCGCGGCGCTGCCGGTCCGCGGCGACGAGTTCGGCGAGCCGGGTCAGAACGACGACGTTGAGCCTCGGGTGCCCCCTCCAGTCGGCGCCGACCGGCGTGCCTGCCTGTGCGCCGGCCTGGCCCGTGCTCTCGAAGCAGCCCAGGGCGACGCCCGTGAGGGTGCTGAACGGACTGGTCTTGCACGCGGTGCGGTACAGGTAGGACAGCAGCGAGCGCTCCATCTTCCGGGCCCGCTTGCCGGGTACCGGCACCGGGTCGGCGGCGAAGGCGTCCAGCCGCTCCTCCAGGGTGGGGGAGGCCAGCAGCAGGCCGCGGCGCAGCCGGTCGTCGCGGGCCAGGTCGCGCAGCGTGGCGCGGGTGCGGGCCAGCGCGTCCGTGAGGACGGTGCCGCCCTCGGCACGCAGCCGCTCCCACCGCACCCGGGCGTCCAGCCAGGCCGTCAGGTCGGCCGCGGTGACGGGCCCGAGTCCGGCGGCGAGGGCGCGGGCCGCGTCCAGATCACCGGGCAGCCGGTTGTTGAAGACCTGCCGGCGCAGGCCGAGCAGACGGCGGCGCAGCGCGGCGTCGTCGGTGGCGCCGACCGCGCCCGCGAGCGGGTCGCTGAGCCGGGCGCCGAGCTCGGTGAGCCGGTCCTCCTCGGCGGCGGTCCGGGCGGCCCAGCGGGCCGCCTCGGGGGCACGCAGGGCGAGGACGGTGTCGGCCGGAAGACCCGCGACGCGCAGCATGAAGCGGCTGTGCAGGGCCGTACGCCCTGCGGCGGGGGCGGGGGTGTCGTGGGCCGGGGTGGTGGCGGTCGGGCTCACGCCCTCCTCCTTTCGGGTGGGGTGTGCCGCCGCCGCGCCCCGCGGCCGCCGGATCGTCGTCCGGCGGCCCGGTGCGGGCGGCGGCACGCGGGTCACGGGGCGACGATGTCGTAGCGGTAGTCGGCGGGGCGGGGCCGTTCGTGGCCGATCAACATGATCAGCAGCGGGATCTCACCGCGGTCGGCGAGGCCGAGTTCCTCCTCGTAGGAGACGCTGTCGAAGCCGAGCGCGACACCGCAGGCGGTGCCCGCCGCGGAGACGGCGGTGTAGACGGCCTGGGCGGTCGCCCCCACCGCCGCGTTGACCAGGCGGTAACCCCGGTCACCGACGGCGTCCAGCACCGCGTGGGTACGGGCCACCGGCACCAGGACGGCGGCGGCCTGCTCCAGGTTGTAGTTGGCGAGGAAGTAGTTGTCCTGGAGGAAACCGGCGTGGTCGCCGGCCTTCATCAGCACCAGGTCCCCGGTGTCCCGGTCGTACTCGTAGAGACCGGCCGGCACGTCGCGCACGTGGTTGACGAAGACGTACAGCCGGGTCAGCGGGGCCGCGCCGGGTGTCTCGGTGTCACTGTCGAGGGTGCCCGCGGCGACCGCGGCGCGCAGCGCGACCGACAGCCGGTCGGCCTCCAGGGGTGCGACGGCGCTGAACCGGCCGAAGCTGCTGCGGCGTTCGCGCAACGCCCGGCGCACGGACGTGTCCAGCGGCGCGGGCTCGGGCAGCGGGCAGCGCTCGCCGTCGCCCGCGACCGCGGCCAGCGCGACGTCCAGCGCGCCGGGCGCGGGCCGCTCGGCGGCGCCCTCCAGGGTGGCGTCGTGGATACGGCGCAGGGTCGGGAAGGCCAGTACCCGGCGGGACTTCTCGTCGGGCACCCGGCGCACCCGCGCCTCGGGCGTGCGGGGCGCGTCCCGCTCCGGGGCCGGTCCGTCCCAGCGCAGCGGTACGACGGCGAACACGCCGTCGTCCTCGCGATCCAGGCCGAGCAGCCGGCCCAGCCGGGGCTCGTCGAACCACAGGGCGCTGCCCAGGTGCAGGCCGTGCGCGCGGGCCCACATCCGCCAGGTCTGCAGGAGGGCCCCGACGTCCATGGTGACGGCGTGGTAGCAGAAGCTGTTGTACTTGAACGAGTTCTGCCAGAACGTCACCCCGAGCACCAGGAACTGGTCGGTGCCGGCGGCCTCCGGCAGATCGCCCAGCGCGGCCCGGACCTCGCCGGTGACATCGCCGGACAGCAGCCGGGTGACCCGGTGCCCGGGGGTGTCGTAGTAGTAGACGCCCGGCGCGAGCGGTCCGCTCGCCCCGCTGATCCAGTGGACGCCGACGGGGTAGAGGCCGCCGCCCGAGGCCGTGCCGCGCGACCAGTTGGCGTGCGAGTGGAAGGGCAGGGATCCCAGGTCGGTGTTGGCCTGGACGGCGAGGCGACGGCCGGTCAGCCCGTAGGAGTCGCGCAGCATCGCGCCGAGCAGCGGCAGGGTGAACGCCCCGGTGCCGGGCTGCCCGAACAGCCCCCGGCCCAGGGTGGCATCGTCCGCGCAGCCCCCGTCGGGCAGCGGGAAGGACGGCGCGCCCGGGAAGAACTTGCCCTTGCGGGGGCGGTCGGACCAGTCGGGGACGAAGTCGGCCGGTTCCATGGGGATCCTGCCCCGCCGCATCACCGCGGTCGCGTACTCATGGGCGTATCCCATGGTCACTCCCTCTTCTGCTCGTCTTGGTGGGCGCCGGCCGGCCGGGAGGCGGGCGGCCGGCGTGGGGATGTGGGTCGTCAGGGGAACGGATGCGGCGCCGGGTTGAGATCGCCGTCGCCCAGGTCGTCCGCCCGCAGCCCCGCCTCGCGCAGCGCGGTGCGGACGCGGGGCATCAGCGGGCCGCGCTGGCGGCTCCAGCCGAAGTCGATCGGCAGCAGGCCGGGCACCAGGACCTTGACCGTGCTCAGGCCGAGGGTCCGCTGCTCCGGTGCGGTCTGGTCGACCACCACCACGTCGAACCCGTGCGCCGCCACGGCGGCGACGCACGCCGCCACGTCGTCGCGCAGGTCGTCCGAGGCACGCGGATCGCCGGGCCCGGAGGCGCGTGGCGTATCAGGCCCGGAGGTGAGCGAGGCGAGCGGCACCCGCTCCGCGTCGTCCCGGCCGCGCAGCAGGAAGTCGGTGTACGGCCCCATCTCGGGCAGCCCGTACAGCAGCGGGTGGTCGTGCAGGACCCGTACCTGGTGGAAGTCGGCCGCCATCCGGCGCAGCCTGCGTTCCTCGCGGGTGGTGCGGCGGCGCAGGTTGACGGAGTCGGTGGCGATCTCGCACAGCCCGGAGGCGAGCGCGGCCTCCGGGTCGAGGGAGGCGCCCGCGCCGAAGCAGAGCAGCCCTGCCCCGCCGTCGACGCGTTCGGCGACCGCCGTCACCACCGGCACCGGGAACGTGATCCGGGTGTCGAAGAACCGGGCACGGTAGCCGTACATCGCCAGCCGGTCGACCATGGCGCGGGTCTCGGGCCGGGTGCTGCTCGCCGGGTCGATCTCCGGCAGCCGGGCCCGGCCGAACCAGGCCAGCAGGAAGGCGTCCCGTTCGACGGTCTCCATCAGCCCGTGGTAGACGGCCTCCGTCAGACTGCCGCCGGAGGCGCAGCCGTTGGAGCTCTCCTGCACGAAGCGCCGTGCGATGCCGCCGGGCGCGTGGTAGTACGCCACCACCTCGGGGACGAGGACGGGCCGGGCGTCGCGCAGCGACCAGCCCCACACCCAGTCCACCGGACGGTCCGGCGCGAAGCGGGGCACATCCGGATCGGCGCCGTGGAAGGCGGCGGAGTACAGGCCGGTCGTGCGCGGGTCGACCGCCTCGGCACCCAGCGCGCCGAGTTCGTCGAGCGAGGCGGTGACCGTGGTCCGCTTGGACCGGGCGCGCATCCCGGCGAACCGCTCCAGGCCCTCGAGGAGCCCGACTGCGACGCTCGTGCCGTACGAGTCGGTGTGACCGCCCCAGTAGCACTCCCGCAGGTAGCTGCCGGAGCGGGTGGTGAACGCGCCGATCGCCGAGGACGTGGAGGCTGAGGTCAGGTCGGGGGCGACGGACGGGCCGAGCACCCCGGTGACCGGGTTGGCGAACGCCGTGAGCGTCAGGCCGTAGGCGTCGGGCGGGCGTTGACGGAAGCCGTCCGGGGCGTGCTTGGGCGCGGCCTCCAGGTCGACGCGGGCGCCGTCGGCGGTGTCGTCCTCCGGTGTCCCACAGGAGGGGCACTCGCCGTCGGGCACCAGGGGGAACCGGGAGACGCGCAGGGTCTCCAGGTCCAGCAGCCACACCCACGGGTGCGGTCCGGTCGCGGGCACGGCGGCAGCCGCCGCGACGAGGGCGGCGAGGGTGTCCGCCACGAAGGCGACCAGCCAGGGCGGGGTTCCGGTGGCGACGGGCTCCCCGCCGAGTTCCAGTGCGTCCCGCAGGAAGCCGGCCCGCACCGCCTGCCAGCGGCGCGCCAGGCACTGCGGGCAGCCCTGACCGTCGGCGGCGGTACGTGGGCCCACCACCGCGTGGTGCCCGTACAGGCCGACCGGCACGGCGCGCGGGACGAAATCCCGGGCGGCCGCCGCCAGTTCGTCCCGGACGCCGAGCGGGCTCACGACGGCGCGCGGCGCACCCGGATGCCGCTGGGCGAGGGCGCCGTCGACCGCCGCGGTGAGGTCGGCGCACACCGCCTCCCACGGGCCGGCCGGGTCGGCGGCCCGGGGAGCGCCCTGGACGCGTGCCGCCACGGTCTCAGTGGGCACCGTGCTCCTCACCGGTCAGCAGGACGCGCACGGCGTGGACCTGACCGGCGGCCAGGTCGGGGGCGCTCACGGGGACGGCGAGGGCGTCCCGTCCCGCCGCGGCCAGTCCGTCCAGCGCGGCGGCCCAGGTGGTGCCATCCGGCGCGGCAGGCGCGGTGCCCTCGGCGACGAGGGCGGCGGCTTCCAGGTCGCCCCACAGCGGGTCGCCGGTGTCGGCCGGACCCGCGGCGCGGCGCAACTGCTCGGCGCCGAGCAGGTCACGCAGCGCCTCCAGCACGGCGTCACGGTGCCGAAGACCGCCGCCGACGGCCCATCGCACCTCACCGGTCGTCGCGTCCGTGAGCCGGGCCAGGACGACGGGCAGCAGACCGCCGCCCGCGGCGGTCAGGTCGAGGACCTCCGCGGCGACACCCAGGTTCTCCGCAGACCGCAGCAGGAAGAGGAGTTCGGGGTCGTCCGCGAGGGACGCCGGGTCCACGGTGCGCACCGGTGCGGTGCGACGGACGGCGCCGCGCAGCGCGTCGTGGGCGAGGGCGGTGCGCAGGGCACGGGCGAGCGCGGCGCGCGGGCTGCCGGCCGCTCCGGTCCCGGCCGAGGTCCGCTCGAAGAGTCCGGAGTCGTTCCAGCCGCCCAGGGTGCGCACCGCGCCGGCGGGCACCAGGACGGTACGGCCGTCCAGCAGCGAGGTGGCCTCGCACCAGTGGGCGACCCGCTCGGCGGGCACGTCGAGGCCGCTGGAGAGGGTGAGCGCGGCGGGCGTCACGCGGTCCCACTTGCCGAGAGCGGCCTCCAGGGCGGCGGCCTCCAGCACCCGGGGCGGCACGACGTGTTCGGCGTAGACCTCGGCGGCGCGGAACAGCGCGGTGAGGCGGGCGCCCGCGACATGGTGGACGTCGGTGGCGGATATCCGTCGCACCCGGCCGGGTGCGGTGCCCAGGCGGACCGTGCTCACCTTGAGCGGGGTCTGCTCCCACTCGTCGTCCGCGTACGCGGTGAAGACGCCGGCCCTCTCCCGGACCAGGACGTCCCGCAACTCCAGCGCGGACAGGGCGGCGCGGGCGGTGTCCTCGTCGGCGTCCCCGCCGACCGGCAGGGCGCCGGGCTCGTCGTCCGTGTGGGGCGCGCGCAGTCTCTCACCCGGGAGCGGGGCGGCCTCGCGGGTGCCGGCGTCGCGGGCCGGGCAGAACGGGCAGCGGGGGTGCGGCAGCAGCGGCTCGGAGAGCACGTCGAGGGAGTCGAGGTCCTGCACGATCACCTGGTTGCGGGTCTCGGCCGGCAGCGCCTCGGTGACGAGCCGGAAGACCTCGAAGGCCAGCAGGTTGCCGAGCATTCCGGCGAGCGGCCCGGCAAGCAGGCGCGGGGGAGTGCCGAGCGGCGCGCCGGGGCCGACGGAGGCCCACAGGTCGGCGCTGTCGGCTGCGTCGGCGCCCGCTCCGAGCCGCAGGGCGGCGCAGCACCAGCAGCCGGGGGTGCCCGCCGTCATCACGGGGCCGACGACGGCCCGGTCGCCGAACGTCCAGGCGCCCAGCAGCCGCCGGCCCGGGGGTACGCCCTCGCCGAGCAGGCGGAGCATCTGCCGGTGTCCGGTGGCGCCGGTGACCAGGACGGTGTCCCAGCCGTCGAGGTCGCCCCAGCCGTAGGTGTCGTGGGTGCCGTCGCCGGCCTCGGGCAGGCGGGTCAGAGCGGGGGCGCAACCCGCCTCGGCGAGGGCCGCGGCCTCGGCCTCCAGCTCGGCCATGCCCTCCACACCGTGCAGTTCGCGGCTGAGGGTTCCAGGACCACCCCGGTCGGTGACGGCCACCGCGGCGCAGCCGTTGCGCAGCAGCCCGAGCGCGGCCCAGCGGGCGAGCGCGTCGTCACCGAGGACGGCGACCGGGGTGGAGCGGAACCGCAGGAACCTTTCGCTCGCATGGTCCGCGTAGTGGTCGAGATAGTCGAGTTGGTGGGCGAAACGCTCGGCGACCTGCGGTGCGAGCACCTCGACCGGCGGCCGGGGGGCCGCGTCCCGGGCGAAGCCACGCGCGTAGAGGGCGCGCACGAGTTGGACCACCATGTCGCGCTGCTTGTCCCCCAGGCCGGCGCACAGTTCCTCGACCCGCCGCTCCCCGTCGAGGTGAGGGACCATCAGCGCGGCGAACCGGTACGCGGACTGCGTGACGACGTTGAACCCGCCGTGAGCGTTGTGGAACAGCACGCCGGACGGAGTCCGGGTGAAGAGCACGTCCCTGCGGATGCGAGGCCGTGACTGCGCGATCTCCTCGTAGGACGAGGGGGTGTGGGCCATGGGTTTCGAAACCTCCGGGGAGCAGGGGGTGGTCAGCCGACGGCCGACGGACGCAGGTCGGTCGGGTCGTGCGTGGCGGAGGCCGCCAGGGTGGTGCCGGCCGCCTTGACGAAGAGGCGCAGCAGGTCATGGACGCGGTAGCGGTCGGCCGGGCCCTCCTGAAGCAGTCCGGCGTCGACGAGCGACCGCAGCACGAGCGCTCCGGAGGCGGTGCCGGCCGACCCACCGGGTTCGGCGGCCGGGGTGCCGCCGGCCGCCGGCGGGGTGCCCGCCGGGGGCAGTACGAGGGGTCCGCCGGACGGTTCGCCGCGCAGCACGGCCAACTGGAGGCGCCGCAGCACCGCTCCGGGTTCCACCCCCAGTTCCCCGGCCAGATGGCTGTGGATCCTGCGGTACTCGGCGAGGGCCTCGCCGCGCCGCCCGGAGCGGTACATCGCCTCGATGAGCAGGGCGGAGAGCCCCTCGTGTCCGGGATGGACCCGGACGGCCTCACGGGCCTCGGCGATCAGCTCGCGGTGCCGCCCCAGGCGCAGTTCGCCGTCGAAGACCCGCTCCACGGCGAGCAGCCGCTCCTCCGCGAGGCGCGGCACATGGTCGCGGTGCAGCTCGTCGGAGTGGACGTTGCCGAGGAGCGGCTCCTTCCACAGCCCGAGAGCGGCCCGGGCCAGCCGGAGCGCGGCCTCGGGGTCGTCCTCGGCGTACGAACGGGTGAGCAGGTCGCGGAAGTGCAGCAGGTCGAGGGTGTCGGCGTCGGCGTGCAGCCGGTACCCGCCGGGGACGGCCTCGATGGCGTGGTCGGCCACGCCGTACTTGGCGAACAGCCGGCGCAGGCGCAGCACGCAGGTGTGCAGGGCGGACTTGCCGCCGGCGGGCGGGCTGCTGCCCCAGACGACGCGCTGGAGGAAGCCGGTGGAGACGACGGAGCCGGGGTGGAGCAGGAGGGCGGCGAGGAGCGAGGCGGGCCGGGAGGGGGTCAGTACGACCGTCTCGCGGCCGTCCGTGATGGCGAGCAGCCCGAGCACCAGGAACCGCGGCCGCCCGGGGGCCGGTTCGGTGGGGGGCTGCACGGAAAACATACCGTCGGTTGGCGGGGCGCCTGTTTTTTCCACAGCCTCTCACATCATTGGGGTGATTGATGCACCAACTGGGTCGCAAAGGGGCGCAGTTGTCCGGACCCGGGTCACAGGTCGCGAACAAAAACGTTGCCGGGACGGGAACTTAGAAGCGATCACGCCGTGCGTCCAGAGGTAGAAGCGAAACACCAGACGACTTATGGGAAAGAAAGCGGGTGCGGGGGCAACGAGATTGGTCGGACCGGGCCGAGGGCATACTGTGGGCCTGGGCAGCCGCCGTGCTCCCTCGAAACCAGACTCAGCGGAGGAACACCCATGCCGTGGTGGGGCCTGATACCGGTCGTCTCGATGATCACCGGGCCTGTCGCTCTTTATGTCATGACCCGGCGCAAACGGGGTGCACGCGGCACGGACGAGCGTTACGAGGCACTCTCGCGCAAATACACCCAGCTTTTGGAGGAATCCACCTCCGGTGAACTGCCCAACGGACGGGGGCGTTACCCCGACGGGCACTGAGCTGCGAGGCGACCGCCGCGTCGGTGGCCGGCCGAGGTGACGGGGTGCCTGCGCTGGTCCAGACCGGTGACCGGTGTGTGGCACACGCGTTACCGCCGGTAGCCGTTTGTCGTGCCACACCTCGCGCCGCGGAGGGCACCTCGGCCCGGCCTGCACGCGCGGGGTGCCGTCCGTGACACCCGGTCACCCGCGGATGGAGGCGTAGGGGGGGCTGCGTCGCCGGATCGGTGCCGGAAAAGGCCCGTTTCCCCCTCGGCTCCGCACCTCCGGTACCGCGATGAGCCTGCCCCTTCGCGGAGTTGCGTGAGGTTCTGTCCGCGATGCTGCGTTTTCCGTGAAGGCGTCGCATGTCCTTGATCGCCTGCGATGGGCACCCGAGTGGGCAGTGGTTCCGGAGCCTTCCTGGGCGGACCGCGCACCGTGGAATCGCGCCCGCGCCCTTTCCGTCACGAATGCCGGCCGGCTCGCTGATTCGGTGGTCCCGCGCGGCACTTCTGCCGAGGCTTTCCGGCGCCGGCGAGACGTGAGCATTGTTCAAATCCCGAAAACGGAACTCAAGCCTCGACCGTGGACGTAGAAGAACTCTCGGCAGGGTTACGGGGGGCGGGATATCCGTCATGAATTAAACGGACGCCCGTCTTCCGGCTCCCCTGTCGCGTATCAGCCGTTCGGCCACGGCACGGTACCCCGAGTCGGGCCGCCCCGGAGGGTTGAGCCCGGCGTCACCGCCACGGGCGGGCCGGCGCCGCCCGGACAAGCGACTGCGACCATTCGCCGCGCCCCAGGGGCCGGCAGGGGGGGGCGGCTCTCCCGACACGACGACCGCCCCGGACGTGTGAGGGGTGAGGGCGGCACCGCCCTCGATGTCACGGGGTGAGTGCCCTTGCAGCGCGGCGACCGGGCCGTGGTCCCGACCGTGACGGGAGGACGCCAGGCGCTCCGGCATTGGTGTAGACCGTTGAAGCCGGGCAGCCGGCCCCAACGCGCCCGACCCGGCACGGACTTCACCCTCGTGCCCGTCCTCCGCCCGCTGACCTCGTGGTGCCGGGCGGGGGCCCGGAGCCGCTTGGCTGCGGACATCGCGGGGTGCGGGATCGCTGTGCGCTCGGCGCGGGGGAGGGCGGCGAGGACGGCACCGCGCCGGAGAGGCAGGTGGCTGGTGACGGTGTCGATGCCGGCGATCGCGGGCCGGTCGGGTACGAGGGGCAGGGGGTGTGGGTCGTGGTCGTCCACGGCGCCTTCGACCCCAACTCCGTATCCCTGCCGGCTTCCGCGCCGCCGGGCGCGGCCGTCACTCACGCCGCGGTCGTCGTGGACGCGGCCGAGATGGCCTTCGGCGACTCCAGCGTCCTGAACGCGCTGCTGAACGTCCACCACGGCCACCGCCTGCGCGTGGCCAGGCCCGCGCGCCAGTTCCAGCGGGTGCTGGAGCTCACGGGTGCTGACCAGGCTCTGGACATCCGGCCGACGGTCCGGGGTGCGACCGCCCCTGAGGCACGCCGCCGGTCGTCGTCGCGTGCCGGCGGAGCGGGAAGGCCGGCGAGAGGGCGCTGGAACCGGCCGGGCGATGTCGATGCCCGGTCCGGTGTCCGGCAGGGAGGTTCACGTCGGGGTGTGCCATCCGGGTTCCAGGATGTCGAGGAGGGCGTGGAAGGCCTTGTGGGACCGCTCCCAGTGGCCGTCGGCCAGCGGGGCGATCAGCAGGCCGAGGGAGGCGTCGGTCAGCAGGGTGGCCTGTGTGCGTGCTTGCTCCTGGGGCATGCCGAGGTCGAGGAAGACGGTGGTGTAGAGGAGGGTCCAATCGGCGACGATGTCGCGCATGACGGGTCCGTAGCGGTGGGGATGGAGCACGCTGGTGCTCATGATCTCGAAGTAGAGAGGAAGTGCCCCGCGGAGCTCGGGGTCGCTGAACTGGCGCCACACCTCCTCCAGGAAGCGGCGCAGGTCCGCGGGGCTCGCGGGCGCGCCGATGGTCTCCAGCAGTACTCGGGTGCGCAGGAGGGGCCGGCGCTCGTAGACGTCGAGGGCCTCGGCGACCATCTGTTCCTTGGTGCCGAAGTAGTACAGGAGCATGCGGTCGCTGGTGCCCAGGGCCTTGGCGAGAGGGCGCAGGGACAGGTCCGCGACGCCGTTGCGCGTGACGTACTCGTGGATCCGGTCGAGAAGATCACGTCGCTTGGCTGGATCGGGCGGGCGGGGCATGAGGGCTCCTGGGTGTGGGCGGCCAGGCATTCCCGACCGTCCTTTGTGGGAGTTTTGGGTAGGTATTTACTGTAGCGGTAGCTACATGTATATTTCAGGTGTAGCGACTGCTACATACGGGTCTGGCGCACGCCGGACCCGATCGTCGGCAAGCCGTCCGCCCGGTCGGCAGCGAAGGGACTGATCCCCATGGCCGCCTGGGTCATCGGCCACCGCACGGCCTCTCGCCAGGGAAGGCAGTCCTCTCGCCCCACTGCACCGTCGCGGCTCGCCCGGCAGTGGGCTCTGTGGTCCCGCCTGCTCGCGCCGCTGCGCCCCTTCGACGCACCGCGCGGCTGCGCCACCGCCTGGGACGCCTCCTGGCCTCTGCGGCGGGAACTGACCTCCGCAGGGCAGGCCCGGCGCCTGGTGACCGCACAACTGGGCGCCTGGGACGTGAGTGATCTCGCCGACACCGCCGAGCTTCTGGTCAGCGAACTGGTCACCAACGCGTTGCGGCACACCCGCGGCCCGCTCCGGCTCAACCTGCAGCTGCGCCACTCCCGCCTGCTGTGCGAGGTCGAGGACACCGAATCCTCCAGCCCCGCGCGCGGCGCCGCCGGCACGGACGCCGAGAACGGCCGGGGCATCGAACTTCTCGACCTGCTCGCGGGCGCCTGGGGCAGTGTCCGGACGGCCACCGGCAAGACAATATGGTTCGAACTGCGGGCCGAGGGCCGTCCTCGCGAGACGTCAGCGCCGTGACGACCATGCACGCGACCGGGATCCGTGAACGTTCGCAAGCACGTTGCCGGTTCCTGGCGTGAAACCAGCGCCGGACTGCTCCGTCACTCATCCGAGGTGTCCGGCGACTCCTGACGCCTCTGGCGGTCGCCGGACCACCGCCCGCGCCGCGCAGCCGCTGCCGGCGATCGCTGTGTCGGTCCCTGACCGGGGGCGGCCGGCGCGGTGTGATGACGCGCGCTGGAAGAGTCGAACCGCATACGGATGCCCGGTGGCTATGTCAGGTCGTTGTCGCACGCGGCGGTCTGTTTCCGGTCGTCCGCCCCGTGTGCGGGGCTGTGCTGGGGGTAGGCGCCGGACCCGGGACGGACCTTGTCGATGAGATCGCGGTACTGCGGGTTGCGGGCGATGAACTCGCCCACGACCGGGCAGATGACGGTGATCGTTTTTCCGGTTGGGCGTATCGCGTCCAGCACGCGCGCGATGAGCTCCCCGGCGACCCGGTGGTGGCGATAGGCGGGGTCGACCCAGGTCGTCAACAACGCGATGCGGCCGCCGACGAACCGGTACGAGAGTTCCGCGATCGCTTCGGGTCCGATGGCCGCGAACCATCGGCTGCGCTCCGTGTCATGGATGACATCGAGCTCCCAGCTCGACTCCACCTCGTCGGGACCCGCCTTGTCCAGGGCGGCGATGAGGGTCGCGTTGTTCTCCTCCCGGGCGGCTGCCTCGGCCTCGGCGTCCGTCGTCACCGTCTGGACTTCTCCCCGGGGCGGCCTGAAGGGCTGGTCCAGGACCGGTACGGCTCTCCTGGCTCCCGGGTGCTCGGGGTCGGCGAGGTCGGCGTACGCCGGGTTGCGCTCGATGAAGGTGCGCACGATCGGGCACGTGATGGTGACCGTCTTCCCCTGTGCGCGCACGTCCTCCAGGACACGTCGGATCAGCCCGGTGGCGATCCCCGGTTGCGGAATCCGGGGAGCACCGAGGTCGCCAGCAGCACGAGTCGGTTCTCGCCGGCGGACTTGTAGGTCGGTCCTGCCACCTCTGTGTCGCCCGCCTTGGCCTCGTAGACACCGGTCCTCGCGTCGTTGACGACGTCGAAGTCGAACGCCAGAGCACGGGGATCGTCGCGGCCAACGTCGACGAGAGCGGCACGGTCCTGCGCGGTGAGGCCTGGGTCTGCCCTCGCCACGTCGCCGACGGTCGAGCGGTTCGGCTCGGTTGGGCTGGTCATACGGGGTGGTCCTTTGCTGGATGTGTCCGGGCGGGCGCGGTGGCCTCATGGGCGAACGATGGTCTTGCCCTTGACCCGCTCGGCCGGGTCGAAAGCGGAAACGGCGTCGTCGAGGGTGACGACCTGGCCGATGTTCGTGCGCAGGCGTCCGTCCCGGATTCGCTGGACGACCTCAGTCAGCTGTGCGCGGTCGGCTTCGACGACGAAGTCGACCGCCAGGCCGTCCTTTCGGCGTCTCGGCCGGACCGGCGATGGTCACCAGCATCCCGCCGGCTCGTACCAGGCCTGCCGACCGCTTCCCGATGTCGCCGCCGATCACGTCGAAGACGAGATCGACGCCCCCGACGTCTTCCAGCGCGTCGTTGCCGAGGTCGGCGAACTTCTGCGCCCGAACTCCATCGCGGCCTGCCGGTCGGGGGTGCGTCCGGTTCCGATGACGTAGGCGCCCGCCTGGCGGGCCAACTGCGTCACCGTCGAGCCGACGCCTCCCGCTGCGCCGTGTACGAGAACGCTCTGCCCGGCGTGGAAGCGGCCGTGCACGAACCGTCCCTGCCAGGCCGTCAGGCCGGAGACAGGCAGGCTCGCACCCACCGTGAAGTCGACATCACCCGGCAGCGGCGCGAGGTTACGGGCCTCGATGGCCACGTACTGCGCGAGAGTGCCGTCACGCGTCCAGTCCGCCAGCCCGAACACCCGCTGTCCGACCGACAGCCCCCTGGTGCCGTAGCCGAGAGCGCTCACCACTCCGGCCACCTCGTGGCCGGGAATGGATGGCGTCCGGTCACGGCCGAGACGATCGACCCAGATCGAGGGCCACTCCAGCTCGCCCGGCGTGAAACCCGACGCGTGAACCTCCACCACCACGTCGTTGCCCGCGGCCCGCGGCTCCGGACGCTCGGTCAGTGCCATCCCGGACGTCCCCGCTGCCTGATCCGTCACACATCGCCTTCACGAGACGCCTCCTTGTCTTTGGGGCCCTGCCTGCGCAGGACGGTCCGTCCTGCTCGAGCCGGCCGATCCAGCGGGCTGCTGCGTCTCGGCTCGGCCCTCGGGTCACCACCTTCAGCCCAACTCCAAAGAGGACGTCAGAGTCCAAAAAGGGAGAGTGGGAGCACCGGGTGATGGCGAGATGCACGTCATCTGGACGAAACGGTCCCATTAATGCATGATCGACGGGCCGGGCGAACCTACGGGGCGAACCACAGCCGTGACGCGAAGACGGAACCCGCAGGTGCCAGCAGTCGCAGGGCCGGCTGCCACCGTCCACGACAGAAGCCGGTGTGCCGTCCGACGCAGACGCCCTCCTCGCCACGGTGTTCACCGTCATCGCGGCACGCAACCCGCACACCGGCACGACCAGCCGGCACGATCCGCGCACCCGGCGGACCATGCCGTCACCCTGACAGCGTGCGACACCGAACAGGGCCGCCGTCCCGACGGGGGAATCCATCATCCGCGACCCGGTGGCGCACTCCCATCATCATCACGACGGTGAACACCCCGGGCAGCCCGCATCACCGCCGGTGCCACTGTCGGGTCAGGTGCCGACCGGGTACCGGCTGGTGATCGCGACACGGTTGAAGGCGTTCATCACGGTTGCCAGCCAGGCGACCGCCGAGACCTGGTCCGTGGTGAGTACGGCCGAGGCGGCGTCGTAGTCCTCGTCGCCGACGTGTCCGTCGGCCACGTATGCGATCGCCTCGGTCAAGCGGAGGGCGGCGCGGTCGGCCGCGGAGAAGTAGCCGGTCTCCTCCCATGCGGGCAGCACGGCGATCCGGTCGGGGTTCTCGCCCTTCTCGAGGGCGTCGCGGGTGTGCATGCGCAGGCAGAACGCACAGCCGTTGATCTGGGAGGTGCGGATCTTCAGCAACTCGACCAGGAGTGGGTCAAGTCCCGCTGCGGCAACGGTCTCCTGAACCTCTGACGACAGGGCGAAAAGAGCCTTGTAGGCGGCCGGATGCTGCTTGCCGATGTTGACGCGCTGGGTGTCGGTCATGGTTCCTTCGATGTGTTCGTGCGGCCTTGCGTCGCGCTTCGGGCGCGTCTTGGTGGCCGACGGGGGTGTTTTGGCAGAGGCCGAGTTCGTGCGGTGCGTTGCTGCCCGCTGCGTGCCCCGGGCTAGGCTCTCGGGTCGTCGACCTTGAGCTTGTCACCGGTGTCGGAGACGAAGACGACCAGGAGCTTGGCTCGTTCGGCCCGGCTGGTGTTCTCGGTGAGGACATGGTGCGCGCCGGGCCGCTCGACCCAGTTCTCGCCCTGGTGGTAGGTGGTCACGGGCCGGCCGTCGAGCCTGCTGCGTACGGTTCCTTCGAGGACGTAGGCATAGACGAACGCCTGGCCGTGCCGGTGCGGCACGGCGCGTGCGCTGGGCGGGAAGTCGACGACCGCAGAGGTGAACGTCTTGCCCGTCACGTTCGGTAGAGCCTGCTGAAGCAGGGGGGTGAGGCTTTCGGCGGGGTGCGTCGAGGTCGCGGTGGCGGTCGGCGTCTTGGCGTGGGTGCGCTGGGCCACGGCGGTACAGCCGGTGGCCCCAGCCAGCGTGGCGACGGCCAGGAGGCCGCCGGCGATCCGCATGGTGATCACGAGGGGCCTCCTGGCCGGTCTTCGGTGATGCGGATGATCGTCTTACCGGGGGTGCGCGGGCCGGGGGCGAATGCGGCGGGTGCTTCGGCAAGCGGCCGCACGGCGCCGACGACCGGCTTGAGCCGTCCGTCCCTCAGCCGCGTGGCGAGGTCGATGAGCCGGGCACGGTCGGGTTCGACCACGAAGAAGACGGCCCGCCCGTCCCTGGGCCGGACCTTGGGCGGCATGGCGATGCTGACGAGCGCGCCACCGGCCCGGACCAGGGTGGCCGAGCGGTCGAGGATGTCGCCGCCGATCACGTCGAACACGACGTCGGCCTCGCCGACGTCCTCCAGCTTCTCGTTCTGCAGGTCCAGGAAGGTGTCGACACCCAGGGCGAGTGCCCTGTCCCGGTCGGATGCCCGGCCGGTGCCGATGACGCGGGCGCCGACCTCGCGGGCGAGCTGTACCGCGATCGAGCCGACTCCGCCCGCGGCACCATGGACCAGCACGGTCTGGCCGGTGGTGAGGCGGCCGTGGTCGAACAGGCCCTGCCAGGCGGTCAGCCCGGAGATCGGCAGTGCGGCGGCCAGGGAGTGGTCGATGTCCGCCGGCAGCGGCGCGAGGTTGCGGGCTTCCACCGCGGCGTACTCGGCGAGGGAGCCGTTGCGGGCCCAGTCGGCCAGGCCGAACACCCGCTGGCCGACACTCAGGCCGGTGGTGCCGTACCCCAGCTCCACGACGACCCCCGACAGCTCATGCCCGGGCACGCTTGGCGTCCGGTCGCGGCCCGCCCGATCGACCCACGTAGCCGGCCAGTCCAGCTCGCCAGGGGTGAACCCGGCAGCGTGCACCCGCACGATGACGTCGTTCTCGGCCGCGTGGGGGTAGTGCATGTCCGTCAGGGACAGCCCGGCAAGACCGGCGTCACGGTCTCGAACAGTGATGGCTTGCATACAGGTCCTTACGGGGAGGGGCGACCCGAACACGCAGTCCGTTACGCGCAGCTCGTAGCGGCTCGGCATCGGGAAGACGCGGATGCGGCGCGACGTATGCCGTTCGGCATGATCGATTTCCTGCTCGCGTATTCCTTCGTCGCCCGTTTCGCGTTCTCGTCAGGGAGACGAGGCAGCCCCTCCGGGTGTGACAACTCAGACGCGCAGAAGTTTTTCGGGATTGACGACCCTGCGGTACGCGGTGATCAGACCGCCTGTGATCTGGACCGTGTCGACGGAGTAGACCCGGCCTTCGCGGTAGAACACCAAAGCGAGCTCGCCGCCGACCTCGGCGAAGTCGATGCGGTCCGGGTGCCACTGGCGCCCCACGCGGACCATGACCGCGGCGACGCGCTCGCCGCCGTGGATGAGCTTGCGTGCCGCGGAGATCTTGCCGCCACCGTCGGTGACATAGACGGCGTCCGGGTGGAGGAGTCTGACCAAGCCGGCCAGGTCCCCTGCTTCGTACGCGGAGCGGAAGACCGCCAGGACGTGTTCGCGTTCCGCCTTCGACGCCTGCGGCACGGACTGCTTCGCCTTGGCCACCCGCCGTCGTGCCCGAGAGGCGAGCTGCCGGGAAGCCGGCACGGAGACGTCCAGTACGTCGGCGATCTCGCCGAACTCGACACCGAAGACATCGTGCAGGACGAAAGCCACCCGCTCCGGCGGGGACAGCTCCTCCATGATCAGCAGCATCGCCGAACTGACGGATTCATCGACGAGTACCGGCTGCGACGCGTCCGGCCCCGTCAGGAGCGGCTCAGGCAGCCACGGTCCGACATAGGTCTCCCGCCGGACCCGGGCGCTCTTGAGAATGTCGTACGACCGCCGCGCGGCCACCGTCACCAGCCAGGACCGCAGATCACCGATGCCCCGCAGATCCGCGCCGGCCGCCCGCAGCCACACATCCTGGGTCACGTCCTCGGCATCGGCCACGCTTCCCAACACCCGGTAGGCCACACCGAAAACGGCGGGCCGGTGCCTCTCCCATCCGGCTCCGAGCGACTCCTCCTGCTCGGACCGCCCGGGCCCGTGCCCGTCACCCATACAGATCGCAACCTCCTTGAGCTTCCGGATCCAGCCTAGCCATCCGAACCCGGGATCCTTGCAGACAGGTACGGCGCGCGGCGGGGTGGTCGTGGGGCCGTACGGCTGGCTGGCCTTCTTTCTGAATCCGGCGGCAGCGAACCCCTGCGGCGGGACCGCGCACCCGCCCATGGCACGCCGCGATTGTGGATTCGTCGTGGGATTGACCGTACTGGTCGTGGGATTGGCCGTACTGATTGCCCCACTGGGCCCGGCACCTCCTTCGGCCCCTCAGACACCATCCAGGACGCCGCCCTCCGCGGACACCACTCAACCGGACAGCCAGTTCCAACCCCGGCCAAGCAGGCCAGCAGGCCGTGCCCGGCAAGCAGCGACAAGCCGCCTGGACCGATCAGTCCATCACCGTCGCCCGGTGGAGGGCATTGCCGTTCGGCGCCCCGGGAGGAGCGCCCGGCTCCCTCGAAACCCGCGCAACCCGCCGGCCAGCTCCCTCCGCGAGTGGCTTCCCGACGGCGCACCCCGGGCGGCCAGGACGTGAGACCTCGTACCCGGAGAGCACAGCGTTCGAGTTCTCGGCCGCTTGGGGCGCGTCAGGAAAGGATCCCCATGAGCGCGGAGAGTGCCTGAGGCCACACGGCGTCGGAGGGCGTCCCGTAGCCCACGACGAGGGCGTCGGGCATGGCGTGCCGGGACCGCGCATGGCGGTATCGAGACAGGCCGGCCACTCTGAGTCCTTGCCGGGCCGCGGGCTGAAGGACACGCTGCTCGGCGCCGGACGGCAGACTGAGCACGGTGTGCAGGCCGGCCGATGTCCCCGTCACCTGTACCTTGGGGGCGTGCCGGGCCAGGGCTGTGACCAAGGAGTCCCGCCGATCGCGGTAACGCCGGCGGGCGGCACGCAGGTGACGGCCGTAGGCGCCGGAGGTGATGAATTCCGCCATGGTCAGCTGGCTCAACACCTCGCACGAGTCGATCTGTCCCTTGGCCGCCACAGCTTCCTCAGCGAGCGCGGGAGGCAGCGCCATCCAGGCCAGCCGCAGGCCAGGAGCGAGGGTCTTGCTGGCGGTACCCAGGTAGACCACGCAGTCTGGAGCCAGTCCCTGCAGCGCTCCGACGGACCGGTGGTCGAACTGGAACTCGCCGTCGTAGTCATCGTCCAGGACCAGGCCGCCTGTCCGTCTGGCCCAGTCCACGACAGCCGTCCGGCGATCGCGCTGGAGCCTTGTGCCCAGCGGGAACTGGTGGGCCGGCGTGAGCAGGACCGCATCGGTGCCCTCAGGCGGGACCGGGTCGGTTCCGTGAGGATCCCAGGGAAGCGGGAGGGTCTCCAGGCTCGCGGCGGCCAGCAGGCCGCGGTACCTGTCCGGCCCGTAGGACTCGACGGCGACACTCCGTGCCCGCCGGCCGGCCAGGACTTCGCCGAGGATCCGGAGACCGTGGCGCGGCGTGTGGCCTTCAGCCAGGCAGCACGAGGAAATGCGGTGAGGTCGGGGCTGCCTGGGATCAGGTCGTAGCGGAGTTCTCCTGACGGCTCGGCGGCTGCGCGGGCCAGGGCCGGCCGAGTGAGCATCGTGTCGGTCACGAGTGTGCCCGAGCCGGCGCGGGCGGTGAGCCATCCCTCGGCGACGAGGTCGCCGTACGCAGCCGCCATGGTGTTGCGGGCAACCCCGAGGTCGGCGGCGAGCCGGCGGGAGGAGGGCAGCCGTGTCCCGGGCGTCAGACGGCCGCTGCGGACCGCTTCGCGCAGGGCTTCGGTCAGCGCGCGGCGGACCCCCCGCCCCGCTCGCTCCACATCACTCCGGAAGGCTTGCCGCAGCTGTGCCGGACTGGCCGTGGTGCGGACACGGGGAGGCTCGGCGGGCATGACGACGGTCAGGCCCGGCGGCCGTAGGTGCGAGGATCCACGGGCTGCTCGGACGTGGGAAGGCCGCCGGCCACCAGACGGTAGGAGTCGATCACGAGTTCCTTCACCAGTTCCTCGTCCACGGTGCCCCCGCCTTCCACCGTGATCCAGTGCCTCTTGTTCATGTGATAGCCGGGGGTGATGTCCTTGTGCCGCTCCCGTAGGGCCACGGCGTCGTCCGGATCGGCTTTCAGGATCACGACAGGGTGCCCCGGCACGTCGGTCATGAGCATGAAGACCTTGCCGCCGACCTTGTAGAGGTCCCAGTCGGGGCCGGAGCGGTGCTCCAGACCGGCGCCGGGCAGCTCCGCGGTGCTGGCGCCCGCGATCTTCCGCAGTTCCTCTCCGTCCATGGTGATCAACTCCTCGTTCATCGAGTGCCCGGACCGACCGGCCGGGACCCCGGGGTGGTGTCTTCCTTCCTCGTCGCCGGACGAACAGCGGTGTCCGCACGGCGTCGGCAGTGACGGCAGCCGACGGCGTATCGGGTCAGCTGGGCCCGGCCGCGCGACGCGCCCGGTGAACGCCGCTCTGGTCGCGCCCGGCACGCCCGTCCCTCAGCCGGTCGGCTGCCGGCGCGACGGCCTTTCGGCGCCCCTGTCGTCGTCACCGTGAACCTGTACAGGTCCAGAGCGTCCCGTTGGCTCTCCAACCAGGAGGAGCTGGCCCGCCGGTGGCCGGACGACGAGGGCCTGCCCCTGCCGCGATCCGCCCCTGGCACCGCTTTGTCGATCACCCCCCTCAGCCCGGAGGGCGACCGGCCACTCGGAGCCTGGGTGGTGACGTACGAGAGGGAGCATGTTCCGTCGGCGGAGAAGCTCGCCTTCCTGACGACCCTGGCCGAATTGGCAGGCCGGGCGCTGAAGACCAGCAGGCTGCAGCAAGCCCACGTCGAGCTGTCCGTGGCGCTCCAGGAGAGCATGCTCCCCACGCTGCCGCACCACCTCGCGGGACTGGAGATCGCCGTCCGGTATCAGCCCAGCCGGGATGGACTGGATGTCGGTGGCGACTGGTACGACGCGTTCTTCCTGCCCGACGGTGCGGTGGCACTGGAAATCGGCGATGCCCAAGGGCACGACGTGGATGCCGCGGTGTTCATGGGTCAGGTGCGCTTGTCCATGCGTGCGATCGCGGCCCAGGAGCCCGACCCGGCAACGGTCCTGGCGCGTACGAACGAGTTGCTCGTCGCGATGGACGCGCCACGCTTCGCAAGCTGCACCATGCTGCACCTCGATCCGCGGAACGGAAAGGTCGTCGGTACCAGCGCAGGCCACGTGCCACTGCTTCAGGCGCGCGACAACGGCAGCCACACCGTCCACGCACTTCCCCCGGGCCGGTCCTTGGAATCGTGTCCGGCACCGAATACCCCGAGGAGACCTTCACCTTGGAAGAGGGCACCGCGCTGGTCATGGTCACCGATGGTGTGGTCGAAGGGCCAAGCCTGACCCTGGACGCCGGACTGGAGCGTGCGGGAGCGCTGGCCGGCCGCGGACATCGTGGACGGCGCCGGGAAGGGCCGGCGAGGCCCGTAGCAGCTGGCCGAAGGGATCCGTGAGGACCTGCAGGTTCATCCCGTGCTTCTTGTGTTTCCCGGAGTAGAAGGGCCGGTCCGCGGCGACGTGGTCGATCGGCAGGAGTGTGCCGTCGAGGATCACGAACGCCTTCGTCGACGCGACTCGGATCGCGTCGGCCAGGGTGGGCGCGAGGCCTGCCAGGAGTTCGACAGCCTCGGTGGCATATCGGTAGGCGGTCGTGGTTCTGATACCGAATCCGGCCGCAAGCTGGGCATACGTGTGTCCCATCCGCAGGTGGGCGAGTGCGAGCAGGGCCTGGCGGCCGGGGTTCAGACGCCTCCAACGGGAGCCGATCGCACCACGGTGCTGCCGCAGACAGGCGGACAGGAAGCGCAGGGCAGAGCTGGACACGTCGACACCCGACGGGTAGACAAGCATGCGAAGCCTCTGGTGGAGACGGTTCTCTTGGTCGAAAACCCATCTACCAGAGGCTTCACTACCTTGTCAGTCCGACCGGCTCGATCCTGCTGCAAGTTGGAAAGGGTCAGTGCCCGCACCGAAGCCGAAATCGTCGCCTATCCCGCCCAGGAGCAGTGACAGCGACGTGACGGCGGAGCCCAGATTCAGCGCGGAGACGGCGATTGCGAAAAGCGCTGTCGTGCGTCTGGCCCAGAGCGGATACCGCACGGGGCGGACCCTGCTGGTCGTGGCGGTCACCGGAGCAGCCCCAGCCTGCCGGTGAGGCGGTCGACTTGACGCCTGGGCCCAGTGAGAGCAAGGCCCAGCGGACGCCACCCTCGCTCCGGGTCTTGCAGTCGCTGGGTGTACGCGTCGTAGTCGCGCGAGGAAACGGCCACGTCGGTGACGTCAAGCACCGTGATGCCGGGATGATCCGAGGCCTCTTGGTACAGCCGGTTGAGAGCTTCGCCGTCTGCGGCAAGCACCGGGAGCCCGATGGTGCTCATGCCGCGATGAGAGATGCCCGAGGCGTCTACGACGTCGGGTCCGACAATCCCCTCGACATGGCGCCCGACACTGATACCGAGCAGCCCGATGACGTTGGCCGCCACCCCGCGCTCCAGCCCTTCGTCGACGACGATCACCAGTTTGCCTGCCATGGAACCTCACTCATTGTCGCTTTCTCGACGGCAAGGCTACGCATGTTTCGGCTACATTGGCTCGAAACCGAAACTAGTTCGGTTGCAGGGTCTTGGGGGGTGTTGTGGACGAAACAGATCGCACGATCGTGCGCCGGTTGCAGCAAGATGCTCGGCTCAGCAACCGGCAACTCGCCCGCGAACTCGGCGTTGCCGACTCCACCTGCCTGGCTCGAGTGGCGGCACTTCAGGACCGGGGCGTCATCACCGGTTTCCACGCCGCGGTCGATCTCGGTGGGATCGGGAGAAGTGTGCAGGCGCATGTGTCGATCAAGATCCGGCCTCAAGCGCTTCCGACTGCGTCCGCCTTCTGCGACGCGGTCGCGGATCTCCCCGATGTGATCGCCGTGTACATGGTCACCGGCGAGGCCGACCTCCTCGCGCACGTCGCCGTTCCCACTACCGACGAACTGCGCGAGTTCGTTCTTCAACTCGCCCGGCGGCCCGAAATCGCCGACATCCGTTCCTCGATCATCTATCTCAGCCGACGCGCCAAGGTCATCGAGCCCGTCGATGGTCCATGAGAACGCGACGCTGTCACCCCGACCGTGAACAGGAACTCGCATGACCACGCCGACCTTGACGTCCTCGTTGAGGCTAGAGCCGTTGCTCCCCTGGCATCGGGGGCTCCTGCTCACCATGTTCGAAGATCAACGCGTGTGGACCTACCTCGACGGCTCCCCCGCCGACGCGGAAAAGACCACCACTCGATTCATAGACGCCGCAGAGCTGAGCCGAAGCGCAACCGGACTGGGGATCTGGACCGCGTTCCTCCGAGCCGACAGTGCGGATGGACGGCTCCCCTCGGGCACCTTCGTCGGCATCGGCGGCGTCCGTACCCTCTCCGCTGACCTCTGGAATCTGGGGCTGAGCATCGCGCCGACCGCCTGGGGCCGCGGCTACGCGACCGAGTTGGCGACCGCGGCGGTCAATGCCGCCCGGGTCTCGTTCCCGAACCGAACCGTCACCGCTCGAACCTTGACCAAGAATGCCGGATCGGAGCGAGCGTTGATCAGCGCGGGGCTTCGGGTTGTCTGGAGTGGCCCGAGCGCCGCACACCCGGGCGAAGAAGCACGGATACTCACGGACAGGCAACCGCGCGGGTCCGAACTCGAGTGGCTCATCCACGCTTCGTGAGAACAGCCGGGGTGAAGAGGGTGTGACTGCGTCCGCTCAGGCGGATCCGGATACGGCCCGACCACATCGTGGTCCTTGTCGACGACGTACCGATCCGTCGACGGTTCGAACGTCTCGCCGCGGTGGGGGCGCGCGGGCGGGGGGGCGCCCGCGCCGGCCGCCGCGCCCCCCCCCCCCCCCCACCGCCCCGGCCACCCCC